>JAHCKU010000371.1 GCA_026125625.1 Burkholderiales bacterium
GATACGGTCCCGTGATGCTCTCATCCGCGTTCCGTGCAGCCGAATTGCTTGCGGCGCAGGACGCTCTCTCGGTGCAGGTCGTGAACCTTCCCTGGCTCAACTTCGTCGATGGAACCTGGCTGGCCGAACTCGCCGGCCGCTATCGATACGTCTTCACACTCGACAACCACTATGTGGTGGGCGGACAGGGTGACCGTATTCGTGCAACTTTGCTCGAGCGTCCACCGGGTGCCATACCGAAGCTGTACGGTCTCGGCCTGACTACCATTCCCACCTGCGGCTCGAATCCGGAAGTTCTGCTTCGCCACGGCCTGGACGCACAGTCGCTGGCGCAGCGAATCCGGGATGCACTCTCACAGCGGTAAGCGGGAGTGCCGGCAGCGGACTTGGATCGACAGCGGCTGAAGCACAGGCTCCAGGGGTACGCCTGGTATCGCCCGCTACACCTCGCCTACACGAGCTGGCGCGCGCGGCACGCCGGCCTGCCGCGCTGGCGCGATCTCCTTCGCGACGATTGGGACAAGTGGCTCGAGGCACTAGCCCGGAGTGCAGTTGCAGACGAGCGGGTACTCGTGGCAACCGGTGCCGGCGGGCATCTGCCCTCGATGACGATGGAGAGCCTGCTCTGTGTGGGGCTCACTATGCGCGGCGCGCGCAGCGAAATGTTGCTGTGCGACGAGGCATTGCCGGCATGCATGATGGCCGAAATCAACTGGTACCAGGACACCGATCGCTTCGCACGAACCGGACCCCGCGACCGCTGCCGTCACTGTTATGCGCCCGCCGCCGACTTGATGCAGCAGACCGGACTGGGTGTGCGTCGGCTCAGTGCGCAACTGACCGTGCAGGAGCGCCGGGATGCGCAGCAACTGGCGGCGTCCGCGCCGATCGCGGAGATTGCGCAATTGTCCGTCGACGGAGTCAGTGTCGGTGAGCACGCGCTGGCCGGCACGCTGCGCTTTTTTGCCCGTGCGCAACTGGAGAGATCGAATGCCTGCGAACGGGTTCTTCGCAGGTATCTGGAAGCTGCCCTCCTAACGTACTACGCTACGCGCCGCCTCCTCACGGCGGAGCGCTGGGATGCGATTGTGTTGAACCACGGCATCTACGTGCCACAGGGCATCATTGCGGAGACTGCGCGCCAGCGAGGGGTGCGCGTGGTCACATGGCATCCCGCCTATCGGCGCGGCTGTTTCATCTTCAGCCACCATGAGACCTACCATCACAGTCTGCGAACCGAACCGACAGCGCAATGGGAAGACATTGCGTGGGATGATGCGCACCGAAACGAGATCGAGGATTATCTGCGCAGCAGATGGGTGGGCGATGGTGACTGGATCCGATTTCACTCGAACCCGCAGTTGCAGCCCGAGGCTATCCGGCGCGAAATCGGTATCGATCTGAGCCGGCCGACGATCGGTCTGCTCACCAACGTCGCCTGGGATGCGCAGCTGCATTACCCGGCCAACGCCTTCGCCGATATGCTCGAGTGGCTGATCGAGACGATCCGGTACTTCCAGACACGTCCGTCGCTGCAACTGCTCGTTCGCATTCATCCGGCCGAGTTGACTGGAACCTTGCCCTCGCGCCAGCCCGCGCTGGACGAGATTCGCAAGGCATTCCCTGAGATGCCGCAGAATGTTTTCGTCATCCCGCCCGACAGCCGCTTGAGCACCTATGTTGCGATGGCTCACTGCAACGCGGTGCTCATCTATGGCACCAAGACCGGAGTGGAGCTGGCGGCAGCCGGGATGCCCGTTATCGTGGCGGGCGAGGCGTGGGTACGGGGCAAGGGCGTGACCCTCGACGCCACGTCGCGTGAACACTACTTCCAGCTGCTGGATGAACTGCCGCTGCCATCGCGTCTTGAATCGGCGGTCCAGGAGCGTGCGCTGAAGTACGCCTATCACTTCTTCTTCCGCAGGATGATTCCCTTGAGTTGCATGGAAGAGGTCTCGGGCTGGCCGCCTTTCAGAGTGAGGGTTTCGCACCTCGCCGATCTCGAGGCGGGCGGCGACGACGGCCTCGACCGCGTTTGCCAGGGAATTCTCTTCGGGACCCCGTTTATATTCCCTTCCGAGCTGCGGTCGAGGCGGTGAAGAAAGACCTGCCGCTAGTGGGCTTCAACCTCATGTACATCCGCCCGGGTTACGTGGGAGGAACCGTACGCTATGCGCTCGAACTCCTGCGCCATATGCAGTCCCAGGGCAGGTTCCGTCTGATTGCGTTCGCCCAGCCGGGTGTGGTGCCGATGGAAGATCCGCAGCTGAAGAACGTGTCTGTGGTGGAGCGACCAGTCGTGGCCGGGCTGCTTGGCAGGGTGATTTATGAGCACGCCATCCTTCCGCTTGTCGCCAGACGACATGAAGTGGATCTGCTGTTCTCGCCGGGCTTCGTGTCGCCGCTGTGGGGTGGCTTCCGCAAAGTAGCCACCATCCATGATCTGTACTACCGCCTGTTTCCCGAGTTCGTTCGGCCCTGGCAGCGGCGCTACTGGCAGATCATGGTCCCGTTCAGCCTAAGAAGTGTGGACGCCGCGATCGCGGTGTCTGACTGCACCCGAACTGACATTGCAGTGGCCTATCCCTGGGCCAAAAGCAAGCTCCGGGCGATTCATCCGGGAGCGGACTCGCTGCCTGCCGCGCAGGCGGAGCCCGTAGCATCCACGCCCTATTGCCTTTTGGTAGGCAACCTCACCCCAAATAAGGATGTCGAAACGGTTCTGGAGGCGTTCTCGCTGCTTGCGGCACGTGGAGTGCGTTGTCGACTGATGATCGCCGGTTCGGATCCCGATCAGGTGCTGCGTGCACGGCGCGATACGCGGACTGCAGCCGGAGATCTGGAGTTGCTCGCACGCGTGGATGACGGTACGCTCGCAACGCTGTATGCACATGCGTTGTGCCTCATTCAAGCCTCCCGCTACGAGGGCTTTGGATTGCCGGCGGCTGAAGCGATGGAAATGGGATGCCCGGTCGTCGCCAGTGACATCCGCGTGCTTCGCGAAGTCTGCGGACCCGCGGCGCTGTACTTCGACGTCGGGTCGGCAGACGCACTGAGTCGTCGTATCGAACAACTCGTTCGAGATGAGGCCGTGCGCTCGTCGGCGGTGCGCACTGGGCGTGCGAACGCACGGCGGTTCCGCTGGCGGCAGGCAGCAGACGAGACTTCCGCCCTGTTCGAGCAGGTGCTGCGCCGATCCGGTGGAGGTACCGCTACAACTGACCGGTAATGCAAGTGGCACTCGACGAACTCGAGAACGAAGGCATCTACATCGTGCGCGAGGCGGTCGCCGCTGCGCAGAAGCCCGTGCTGCTGTACTCAGTGGGGAAGGATTCGTCCGTCCTCCTGCATCTGTTGCGCAAGGCATTCTTTCCGGCGGCACCACCCCTACAACTCCTTCACGTGGACACAACGTGGAAGTTCCGGGAGATGTATGCTCATCGCGAGCGCGCTGCCCGAGCAGCGGGGATGGAATTGATCGTACACACTAACGAAACTGGGTTAAAGAGCGGCATCAACCCATTCACCCACG
>JAHCKU010000372.1 GCA_026125625.1 Burkholderiales bacterium
TGCCCTTGCTGTCCACCGCGACCTCGACCACGCTGGCCACGTAGCTCTGGAAGCTGCGCTGAACCGCGATGCCCAGTCCATGCCCCTTGGGCAGGGACTTGCCCCAGCCGGCTTCCTTCGCCACGCGCTCGACTACCGCACGCATGCGCGCAGTGTCGATCGGGTAGGTCTCGAACGGATCCCCGTAGTTCCACAGCTCGCTGGTGACCGTCTTGCGCGGATCGACGATGCGGCCCGGTCCGATCATCTCGAGCAGGAAGTCTTTCGGATCCTTGCCCAGTTCCACCGCCAGCTCGCCGATCATCGATTGCATGGCGAATGCATGCGGGATGTTGTTGACCGAACGGAACCAGCCGATGCGGGTATGAGCGACAGCCTCGCCGGTTTCCAGGCGCAGGTTGGGCACGTTGAATGGCGTGTCGATCAGGCCCAGTCCGAGCTCCAGGGCGCTCTCGCGCTTGGGATCGGGCATGAAGTTGGACATGAGCGACGGAGAGACGCTGCGCTGCCGCCACGCGATGACTTTCTTGTTCTTGTCGATACCAGCGGTCACGTGCTGGTAGGACACCGAGTGGTAGAAGGCGTGATGGATGTCGTCCTCTCGCGTCCACACCACCTTGATCGGTGTGCCGCCCATGGCCTTCGACAGGATCGCTGCCTCCAGCGCGAAGTCGCACTTGGACTTGCGACCGAAGCCGCCACCGAGCAGCGTCACGTTGACCGTCACGTCGTCCTCGGGGATGCCGAGCGTCGTGGCGACGTCTCCGCGCGTACCGCCGGGGCTCTGCACGCAAGACCATATCTCCGCTTTGCCGCCGGTCACTTTGGCGACCGCCGCAGGTGGTTCCATGGTGGCGTGCGAAGAGTGCGGAACGTAGTACTCGCGCTCGATGACCTTGTCGGCGTTCGCCAGCGCCTTATCGATATCGCCTTCGTTGCGTTCGATCTTGCCCGGCTTGCGTGCCTGCGCGGCCATCGCCTCCTTGAATTTGACGGAGTCATAGACCTTGTTCGGGCCATCGTCCCACTGCACGTTCAATGCCTCGCGGCCCTTGAGCGCTGCCCAGGTGCTGTTGGCCACGACCGCCACGCCGCCCAGTGGTGCGAACTTTGCCGGCATTGGAGTGGCGTTGATCGGAATCACTTTGGTGACTCCCGGCACCTTCATCGCCGCGGCCTCGTCCCACTTCACTGCCTTGCCCCCTACCACCGGCGGGCGGGCAACGACCGCGTACTTCATTCCCGGCACGCTCACGTCCTGCGCATACATTGCCTTGCCGGTGGTGATGTCGTGCAGATCCGTCATCTGCACGTTGCCCTTGCCGATGTAGCGGAACTGGGATGGATCCTTCAACTGCAGGCTCTTCAGAGAAGGTGCCTTCAGGCCGGCGGCGATCTGTGCGAGCTCTCCGTACCCGACCGACTGGCCACTCGGGACGTGCACGACCTTGTGGTTCTCCGCCCGCACGTCCAGGATCGAGCAGCCGAACTTGACTGCGGCGGCCTGTTCGAGCATGGCCTTGGTGGCCGCACCGCACCAGCGCATCGGCTGGATGAAGTGACGCACGCTGCGCGAGCCGTCCGTGTCCTGGTTGCCGTACTTGGGCTCGTTACCGGGCGCCTGCACGATCTTGACCTTGGACCAGTCGGCTTCCATCTCGTCGGCAACGACCATGGGCAGGCTGGTACGTGAACCCGTGCCCATTTCCGAACGGTGCGCGACGATGGTGACGGTACCGTCGGGCGCGATCGACACGAAAATATGCGGATCCCATACCACGCCGCCGGGCATGCCGTCGGCGCCGGTCTTGTACTGATTCACCGAACCGCCGTCGGCCATGGCCATGTTCGGCAGGAACTGCGCGGCGACCACCAGGCCGCCAGTGGATGCGATGCCCTTGAGGACATCACGACGGCTGACGTTCTTGATCAGCGGCTTGGCTTTGTAATTTACGAAGCTCATCTCAGGCCTCCTTTGCGGCGGCCTTGATTGCCGCAAAAATCCGCTGATAACAGCCACAGCGACAGATGTTTCCTTGCATCTCCTCCAGAATCTGCGCGTCGGAGGGATTCTTGTTGCCGGCGATCAGCGCGGCGGCATTCATGATCTGGCCGGGCTGACAGTAGCCGCATTGCGGTACGTTCGCCGCACGCCATGCCTTTTGCACCGGATGATTGCCGTCGGCGGAGAGGCCTTCGATCGTGGTCACGGACTTGCCGGATACGTCGGCCATCGGCGTCACGCAGGCGCGTGCAGCCTTGCCGTTCACGTGCACGGTACAGGCGCCGCACAATCCCGTACCGCAGCCGAATTTGGTTCCGGTCAAGGCGAGGTCGTCGCGCAGATACCACATGAGCGGCATCTGAGGATCGCCCTCGTAGTTTTTGTCCTGCTGGTTTACCTTCAGTTTCATACAGCATTACCTCCCGTTCGGGATTGCACTTCGGTCACGTACTGCAAATCGCCGGGCTTTTTCGATCCTCCCTCTGCAGGCAATCAGCCAATGGTGGCCTGCCGACAGCCAGCCCGCGGCGGGACTTTACTCCTTTCCAAGAGGACTTGGCGAGTATGCGGAGATGGGCGTCATGGTGTGATGCAGCAAAACCCGCATTCGACTTGCTTGCGATCCTGTGTGTGGTAAGGCGATTTGCCATGGATCGGCGTTTGTTGCGCTGCGACGAACGGGAGCTGGTGATGCCAGCCGCTGCGAACTGGAAAATCAGGTGGCGCACCCCGGAGATTCGCTGCAGAAGATCGGGGCGGCGAGCGTTGTTCTCGCGCACCGCCGCTCGAGCGGTCAATCGATCTTCGCCACCACGCGCCCGGTGATGGTGCCGGCCTTCAACTGATCCAATGTCTGGCTCACCTCGGTCAGCCCACGTTGCTCGATCGGGATCGGCTTGAGCCTGCCTGCACGCGCCAGTTCCACCACTGCCTTCAATTCGGCCACGGTGCCGACGTTCGAGCCGATGATGCTCAATGCGCGCTGCACGACCGCAACCAGCGATAGTGGCACTTCCCCGCCATAGAGTCCGACCAGGATGCACCTGCCGCCCTTGCGCAATACGCTCAGGGCGAGCGAAGCGGTGTCGGTGCTGTTGACCAGATCCACCGCACCATAGAGCAGTCCTCCGGCGATGCTCTGCACCTGCTGTGCGGCATCGCCGTCGCGGCCGTTCACGGTGGCGGCTGCGCCGGCTTCGCGCGCGGCGGAAAACGTTCCGGGATCGATGTCCACTGCGAGGATGCGCTCGTGGCCGAGCGCACGCAGCATGCCGATGGCCATGAGCCCCAGCCCGCCTGCGCCGAGCACTGCGACCCATTCATCGCGCGGAATCGGTGTCAGCTGGTTGACCGCGGAGTAGGTGGTGAGTCCGGAGCAGGCCAGTGTCGCGGCCCAGGCGGGATCGATTCCATTGGCATCTACGAGATAGCGTGCATGCGGTATCAGAAGATGGTCGGCGTAGCCCCCTGCGCGGTGAATACCCAGCCAGCGTGGTGTC
>JAHCKU010000373.1 GCA_026125625.1 Burkholderiales bacterium
GGCCTCGGCATGGAACTCGCCGTGATCGATCTGCCGGGCCCGATCGCGCGCCACGACCTGCCGGATGGCGTGCTCGCCATCCCCTACGACGCCCGCAAGGACGGTGCCGCCAAGAAAGCGTTCGCGCGGCTGGGCAAGCGCTGGGGCGGCAAGATCGACGGCTTCATCCATTTGCCCGGCTACATGACGCGCCAGGTGAACCTCGACTCTCTCGACCCCCAGGAGTTCGACGAGGGCATATCGGTCAACCTGCGCTCGGCCTACCTCGCGCTCAAGGAGGCGCTGCCGATGTTGCGCGCGAATGGCGGAGGCGCCGTGCTGCTGGTCGCGTCGGGCCTCGCGACGCTGGTAGAGAAGGGGACGGCGACCTATTCCGCCGCCAAGGCCGGCATCATCGGCCTGACCAAGTCGCTCGGCAAGGAAACCGCCAGGACCGGCATCCGGGTCAACTGCGTGACGCCGGCCGCGGTGAAGACGCCGATCTTCGAGCAGGTCAGCCAGCAGCACATCGACTACATGCTGCAGAAGATCCCCATGGGCCGTTTCGGTCTGGTGGAGGAGATCGCCTCGATGGTGTGCTGGCTATGCACCGAGGATGCCTCCTTCACCACCGGCGGCGTGTTCGATCTGTCCGGCGGCCGGGCGACGTATTGACAGCAGGAAGCGCGAACTCTGCATAGGTCCCCCTTTGCGGGGGAGGGGCGGGAGAGCGATAAAGGAGAGGGTGCAGATACTGATCAGTCCCCCTCTCCCCTAAGGCACCGAGGTCCGACAAGGGGAGCGGGAGCAGAAGGCCTCCATGCCAACAAACCACTCGTCCCATCGTGAGGGGGACCGCAAAGGTCCCCTCCCCCCTTGCGGGGGAGGGACAGGGAGAGGGGGACACTGCGGAAAAGTCGATCGTCTCCATGCGAAATGCATTAGCATCGCTCTGACGATGGAAAATCAGGAGCGATGACGACATGGCCGCTTTGGTTCATCTCGCCAGACAGCTACGAAAGAACCAAACGGACGTCGAACGCGTTTTCTGGAACCAGGTACGCGCTGGTCGCCTGGACGGATGGAAGTTCAGACGGCAGCAGCCCATCGGTCACTACATCGTCGATTTCGTCTGCCTGGACGCCATGCTGATCGTAGAGCTGGACGGAGGACAGCACGCAGACAGCGAAGGCGATGCCGAACGTGACGAATGGCTGCGAAACCAGGGCTTCCGTGTGCTGCGCTTCTGGAACAACGAGGTGGCGACGAATCTGGAGGGTGTGATGAGCGAAGTTGCTCGCTGCCTGCATACCCCTCTCCCCAACCCTCTACCCTAAAGGGCACCGAGGTCCCCCAAGGGGAGAGGGGGTAAATGGCCTTCGTGGACTATTCCCGAACCAAGTGGCTCGCCTCGGACGGTCTCCCACAAGGGAAGAGGGGGTAGATGGCCTCCATGCCGACAGACCACTTGTCCCATCGTGCGGGGACCGCAAACGTCCCCTCCCCCCTCGTGGGGGAGGGACAGGGAGAGGGGGTGGATCGCGCGACATCCGCTGCCCGCACCCGTCTCGGCGTTCCAGCGTGCAACAATATGAGTCGTTGCATACAGCGCAAAAACCCCGCTTCCCTGACCGGGAGAGCGTGACCACGCGCGAACCGAGCGTCGATATTGATTCAAGCAGCCGAAACAGAGTCGAAGCAGAGGAGTCAGCGTTGAAGATCAAAGCCGCAGTCATCCGTCAGATCGGGCTGGCGCAGCCCTACGCCCAGAGCAGGCCGCTGTCGATCGAGGAGGTCGATCTCGATGCGCCGGGCGAGCGCGAGGTGCTGGTACGCGTGAAGGCCGCCGGCCTGTGCCATTCCGATCTGTCCACCATCAACGGCGATCGCCCGCGGCAAATGCCGATGATCCTCGGCCACGAGGCGGCCGGCGAGGTGGTGGAGTGCGGACCGGGCGTGCACGATCTCGAAGCGGGCGATCATGTGGTGATGGTGTTCGCGCCCAGCTGCGGCGAATGCATCGCCTGCCAGGAAGGCCATCCTGGCCGCTGCGAGCCCGGGCAGAAGGCCAACGGCGCGGGCACACTGCTCGGCGGCACGATCCGATTGAGCCAGAACGGCAAGCCGGTCTATCACCACGTTGGCGTCTCCGCGTTCGCGGAGTATGCGGTGGTCAACCGCGGCTCGCTGGTGAAGATCGATTCGGCCCTGCCGTTCGACGAGGCGGCCCTGTTCGGCTGCGCCGTGCTCACCGGCGTGGGCGCGGCCTTGAACACGGCGCAGGTGTTCCCCGGCGCACGCGTAGGCGTGGTCGGGCTGGGCGGGGTGGGCCTGAACGCGCTGTTCGGCGCGCGCGTGGCCGGTGCCAGCCGCATCGTGGCCATCGACATTCACGACGACAAGCTCGCGCTGGCGAAGAAGCTGGGAGCGACCGACGTGGTCAACGCCAAGGATGGCGACGCCGTGCAGAAGGTGAAGGATCTGACCAACGGCGGCGTCGACTTCGGCTTCGAGATGGCCGGCTCGGTGCAGGCGATGGAGCTGGCCTATCGCATCACGCGGCGCGGCGGCACCACCGTCACCGCCGGCCTGCCGCACCCGGACGCGCGCTGGCCGCTGCAGCACGTCAACCTCACGGCGGAAGAGCGCACGGTCAAGGGCAGCTACGTCGGCTCGTGCGTGCCGCCGCGCGACATGCCGCGCTACATCGATCTGTATCGCAAGGGCATGCTGCCGGTGAACACGCTCATGAGCGATCACATCAAGCTGGAGCAGATCAACGAGGGCTTCGACAACCTGGCCTCCGGTCACACCGTGCGCCAGATCGTGATGTTCTGAAGTGACCCTCCGTTATCGCTGCGAAGATCTCATCGCCTTCGCCTGCAACTTGCTGGAGCGCGCCGGCCTCGAGCCGGACAAGGCCCGAGTGGTCGCCGACATTCTGGTCGAAGGCGACCTGCTGGGCCACGACACGCACGGATTGCAGCTGCTGGCGCCATATCTCAAGGAGCTGCACAGCGGCGCCATGGAGAAGTCCGGCAGCATGCGCGTGCTGCACGAGCGGCCGGTCGCACTCACCTGGGACGGCCGCCGCCTGCCCGGACCGTGGCTGGTGGTGCAGGCCATCGATCAGGCGCTGCCGCGCGCACGGGAATACGGTACCTGCTCGGTGGCGATCCGGCGCAGCCATCATATCGCCTGCCTGGCCGCCTACCTCAAGCGCGTCACCGATCAGGGCCTGGCCATCCTGCTCACCAGCTCCGATCCCAACAATCGCGGCGTGGCACCGCACGGCGGCCGGCGCGGCGTGTACACGCCCAATCCCATCGCCGCAGGCTGGCCTACGGGCGGCGATCCGGTGCTGATCGACGTGTCCACCTCGATCAGCACCAACGGCATGAACATCCGCCTGCGCGCCGAGGGCAAACGCTTCCCCGGCCAATGGATGGTCGACAACGAAGGCAACCCGACCGACGATCCCGGCGTGGCGCAGACCGATCCGCCCGGCGCGCTGCTGCCGCTGGG
>JAHCKU010000374.1 GCA_026125625.1 Burkholderiales bacterium
CCGCAAGGCGCCAGGCGCAGCTTGCGGTGCGCACCGCCCACCGTGCGCTGATCCAGCACGCGGAAGTCGCCGACGAAGCGCGGCGGCGGAAAGCCCTGTCCCCAGGCGACGGCGCGGATCGACTCGGCCAGGTCCAGATTGAGCTGCCCAGGCTGCAGCGGGCCGTCGGTCTCGATGCATTGATGCAGGTCGGCAGGCGTGAGCAGCTCGCGCAGCAAATCATCGAAAGCCGCCTGAAAGCGGTCGAAATCCTGTGCGCGGATGGCCAGGCCGGCAGCGGCGGCATGGCCGCCGAAGCGCAGGATCAGGCCCGGATGGCGCTTATCCAGCAGATCCACCGCATCGCGCAGGTGCAGCGCTGCGATCGAGCGTCCGGAGCCCTTCAGCTCGCCCTCGCCCCCGCTGGCGAACACGATCGCGGGGCGGTGGAAGCGCTCGCGCAGGCGTGCCGCCAGGATGCCGATGATGCCCTGATGCCAGTCGGCGTGATACAGCGCCAGCCCGAACGCGCCGGCGGCATCGACCTCCTCCAGATGAGCCAGTGCGCCGGCCTGCATGTCGGCTTCGATGCTGCGCCGCTCGCGGTTCAGCTCGTGCAGCTGCTGCGCCAGGGTGCGGGCACGGCTGTCGTCCTCACTGAGCAGGCATTCGATGCCCAGCGCGATATCGGTCAGGCGTCCGGCGGCGTTGATGCGCGGAGCGACCAGGAATCCCAGGTCGTGCGCGCACACCTGCTCCGGGTTGCGGCCGGCCACTTCGAGCAGTGCGCGAATCCCGGGACGGCAGCGCCCGGCGCGCACACGGCGCAGGCCCTGCTCGACCAGCACGCGATTGTTGTGGTCCAGGCGCACCACATCGGCGATGGTGCCCAGCGCCACCAGGTCGAGCAGCCCGGCCAGATTCGGCTCCGGCCGGCTGGCGAATGCGCCGCGCCGGCGCAGCTCGCTGCGCAGCGCCAGCATGGCATAGAACATCACCCCCACCCCCGCCAGATGCTTGCTCGGGAAGCGGCAGGCCGGCTGGTTCGGGTTGACGATGCAGGCGGCCTGCGGCAGGCACTCACCGGGCAGGTGGTGGTCGGTGATCAGCACGCGGATGCCATGCGCATTCGCTTCGCGCACGCCTTCGACGCTGGCGATGCCATTGTCCACCGTGATGAGGATGTCCGGAGCGCTGCGTGCAGCCACGCGCACGATCTCCGGCGTGAGCCCATAGCCGAACTCGAAGCGGTTGGGCACCAGGTAGTCGACGCGGGCACCGAAACCGCGCAAGGCGAGCACGCCGACGGCGCATGCGGTCGCGCCGTCGCAGTCGTAATCGCCGACGATCAGCAGGCGCTGCCCGCGTTCGATCCCCTCGGCCAGGATCTGCGCCATGCGCTCCAGACCGTGCAAGGTGTCGGGGGCCAGCAGGCGCTGCGTGCGCAGATCCAGCTCCTCCACCGACTGCACGCCGCGTGCAGCGAACACGCGGGCCAGCACGGCATCCACGCCGGCGCGGCGGAAAGCCGCGCACGCCTCATCGGGCACCGGGCGCTCGACGATCTCAGGCATGCCGCCGGTCTCCCGCCGTTTCGCCTCTGTCGGGCAGCCCGGGATTGCGCCGCCACAGCTTCCATCGGTCGCCAGGCAACAGCACGTAGTCCACGCGCTGCCCGGCTAACTGAGTGCTGAGCGTCGCTGCGTGCAGCCGGCCATGCCTCAGCGCATCGAGCAGTGGGACAACCCAGTTACGCACCAGCTGTTCGGTGCGGTTGTGCCACTGCGCATCTGCGCCGTCGGCCTCCGGCCGCTCCAGTACGATCAGATGCCTGCCAGTGGGCGCTGCGTGCAGCCATGCGCCGGCATCGCGCGGCAGCGCTTCACAGACGATGCCGGCGCAGCCGCCCAGGCCGCGCGCAAACGCCTCGTCGCTCCACAGCATGTCGGTAGCGGTATGGCACGCGGGCAGGGCGCCGCCGCCCCAGAACCACAGGCTGTTGATGGCCGGCGCACCACGTTCTTCGCGTTCGAGGTTGACCACATGCTGATGCAGCAGCATCTGCGCCTCGTTGATGCATCGATGCCACGACAGCGCATCGGCGCCGCGCGGAAGCAGTGCATCGATGCTGCGGCCCACCGCGTCCGACAGTGCGGTGGTGAGCAATGCAGCGGACTGCGGCAGGCGCACGTACCAGCGGGCAGGGCTGGCGGCGTGGAATAGCAGACCCTCCTGGACGAAGTACGCGTTCAGTGCCGCGATCAGCGCCATGCTTTCCGCCGACTCGATCTGCAGGCGGACGGGATCGACCAGGATCAATTCCGCGCGCTGGGCGTGCAGATGGACCGGATCGGCATGCAGCCAGCAGGTCTGGCCGGGATCCATGCCTTCGCCGAGGAGGCTGAGCGCGGCGTGCGGCAGCTCGGCGTGCCCTTCCAGGCCGAAGCAGCCGGCCAGCGCCGCATCGAAGTTCGCCGCCGGCCGGGCTTGCCGTCGTGCCCGGCACAGCCAGCGATACAAAGGGGCAAAGGCGGCGAGCGCCACGCGCGCACCGCTGTGCTCGGGAATCAGGGCGGGAACGAAGAGCGCGACCGTGAGCACTGCTTCCCTAGATGGTTCGATTGGCCGGATGGTCGTCACGGGCGTGTCGAGTTTAGCAGACGTGGCGCGGGTCGCTGCGCATCCACCGGGTTGTGAACAGCGTGCCGATTCGTGGGGTCAGAGCGGGGGGTTGTGGCACACTGTGCGCCTTTCGCCGCCACTGCCGTCGCACTTCGGATCGTTCATCTTGAGTCCTTACGAGCTGCTCATCGGGCTGCGCTATACCCGAGCCAAGCGTCGCAACCGCTTCATATCCGTCATATCGCTCATCTCCGTCATCGGCATCACCATCGGCGTGGCGGCGCTGATCGTGGTGCTGTCGGTGATGAATGGCTTCCAGAAGGAATTGCGCACGCGCATCCTCGGGGTCGCCGCGCACGTGCAGATCGCCGGTATCGATGGCGCTCTGGCGGATTGGCGCGGAGTGGCGGCGCAGGCCATGCAGCATCCGGAGGTGCTGGCAGCCGCTCCCTATGTCAGCCAGCAGGGACTGATCGGCTTCCAGCGCAACGTGCAGGGGGCGATGGTGCGGGGAATCCTGCCCCAGGACGAAGATCGCGTGGCCGATATCGGCCAGCACATGAAGGTCGGCCAGCTCGATGCGCTGGTGCCGGGAAGATTCGGAATCGTTCTGGGCAGCGAGCTCGCCCATGCGATCGGAGCCACACATGGGGACAAGGTGGTTCTGATCGCTCCGCAGGGGCAGGTGACGCCCGCCGGGATCCTGCCGCGCATCAAGCAGTTCACGGTGGTGGGCGTGTTCGAAGTAGGGATGTACGAGTATGACGCCGGGCTTGCACTGATCCACCTCGAGGACGCGCAGGCGCTCTACCGCATGGAGGACCGCGTCTCCGGCGTGCGCCTGAAGCTCACCGATCTGTTCCTCGCGCCGCAGGTGGCGCGGCAGCTGCTG
>JAHCKU010000375.1 GCA_026125625.1 Burkholderiales bacterium
GCGCGACACCGGCGAGCTGGTCAATGCCGCGGAGCTGTATCTCAAGGGATGGAAACCCAAGGGACGACGCCTGGTGGTGATCAGCAACTCCGGCGCCACCTGCGTGCAGGCGGCCGATGCCGCCACCGGTCATGACCTGCCGCTGGCCAAGCTGGCGCAGGAGACACGCGATGGCTTGAAGGGCATCCTGCCCAGTTTCGCCACCACCACCAATCCGATCGACATCACCGCTGCATTGCTCACCAACAGCGGGCTGTTCGGCCAGATCCTGCCGGTGATCGCCAAGGACGCTGCCGCCGATGCCTTCCTCATCGGCATACCGGTGGCGGGCCAGGGCTATGACGTCGATGCCTTCGCCGGGGATGCGGCGGTGTTCGCCCGCCGTACCGGCAAGCCGGTGGTGCTGGCCGTTCCCCAGGCGGCAGTGGCGGCAAAGTTCAAGGCGCAGGGACTGCCGGTGTTCACCACCGAGAGCGAGGCGGTGGCCGCATTGGCGCAGTTTCTGGTGCATGCCGAGCTGATGCAGCGCACCGTCGCGCAACCGCCCGCGGTCGCCTCCGGCTCGCACCGCAGTATCGCTCCCACCCGCACCTTGAACGAGGCTGACAGCCTGGCCTTGCTCGCACGCCATGCCATCCCGGTGGTCGCACACCGCCTGTGCCAGTCGGTGGAGGAGGCAGAGGCAGCGCTGGGCGAATTGGGTGCACCGGTAGCAGTAAAGGCGTGCTCCGCAGATATGCCGCACAAGTCGGAGTGGGGTCTGGTGCGGCTCAACGTGCGTGACGCGCAGGGGGTGCGCTCGGCCTTTCACGATTTCGACAAGACCCTGCGCCTTGCCGGCGCGCGCGCTGAAGGCGTGATCGTGGCCGAGATGGTCAAGGGGCAGCGCGAGCTGATGATCGGCGCGCACATCGATCCGGTATTCGGGCCGGTGGTGGTCATCGGGGATGGCGGCAAGTACGTCGAGGCCATGCCCGACGTCCAGCTGCTGCTGCCCCCGTTCGGCAGCGACGACGTCCGGCGGGCGCTCATGCGCCTGCGCATCGCGCCGCTGCTGGCAGGCGTGCGCGGCGAGCCGCCCATGGACGTGGAGGCATTCTGTCGCACTGCAGTGACTGTGGGTGTCATGATGACTTTCGGCGAAACCGGTATCGCCAGTGTCGATCTCAATCCCGTCATCGTCGGCGCCAGGGGTGAAGGCTGCCGTGTAGTGGATGCCCTGGTGGTGACGGCGCACGCATGAGGGCATGCGGTCTCGGGTCCGGCCCCGATGTTTGGCTGACGCGGGATGCCACCCTTGCTTGCGCCGAGCGCGTGTTCCAGGCCTCCGTCATCCCATGCAGGATCTTCCCGTCGTCGTGAATTTGCGGCGGCGAAACCAGGCTGCGGCGAAAAAGCTGCAATGCCTTGCCTGCCGGGCGTTTCCGGAGCACATAGTCATTGACTCCTCTCTCGCACTTGTGCATTCTCTGCTCGCCGCATGGCAAATCGCTCTCTATCGAGACATTCTTTTGGAGACATGACGATGGCACAAGCCAAGAAGGCGACCAAGAAGGCCGCTGCGAAGAAACCAGCCGCCAAGAAAGCTCCGGCGAAGAAGACTGCAGCCAAGAAAGCGGCCCCCAAGAAGGCTCCGGCGAAGAAAGCCGCCGCCAAGAAGCCGGCAGCGAAGAAGAGCGCAGCCAAGAAGTCCGGCGCCAAGCGCGCGCCCAATCCTGCTTTCATGAAGGCCATGACGCCCAGCGCCGACCTCGCCTCCGTGGTGGGTGACAAGGCGATGCCGCGTACCGAAGTGACCAAGAAGATCTGGGACTACATCAAGAAGCACGGCCTGCAGGACAAGGCCAACAAGCGCATGATCAACGCCGACGACAAGCTCAGGAGCGTGTTCGGCGGCAAGAAGCAGGTGTCGATGTTCGAGATGACCAAGCTGGTCAACGCGCACCTCAAGTAACCCGTAATCTCCGCGCTCTGCCCGGGCAACCGCAGACGGGCAGACGCAGCAGGCATGCCGCGTTCCCGACAGGGTATGGAACGACGGATTAGCTTGCACTGGCCAGCCATGGCCTCGATCCATCGCCTTCCGCTTGGGCTGCCGACGCCGGCCGCCCAAGCGTGTTTCCTCCTACCGAAGATTCAGCCTCACCTGCCCCGCGGCGCAGGGGGCGGCTTCGGATATGCCGACCATGGAGTATCCCGAGCAACTCGAATGGCAGGACGGGCAGCCGGTCTCCCGCCATTTCGGTGACGTCTATTTCTCTCGCGCGGGTGGACTGGACGAGGTACGCCATGTCTTCCTGCGCGGTAATCGCTTGCCCGAGCGCTTTGCGGGGCTGCCGGGTGGTGCACGCTTCGTCATCGGCGAGACCGGCTTCGGGACGGGTCTGAACTTCCTGGGTGCGTGGCAGCTGTTCGAGGCGCTGGCACCCGCCTCCGCACAGCTCGATTTCGTCAGCACCGAGTTGTACCCGCTGTCCCCGGCGGAGATGCAGCGTGCGCTGGCGCTATGGCCGGAGCTGGCGCCGCTGACCGATTGCCTGCTCGCCCAGTACGGCGCGCTTGCGCCCGGCTGGCACCGCTTCGATTTCGCTCCGCGACGCGTCCGCCTGACGCTGCTGATCGGCGATGCACGCGCCACTCTGCCGGCTTTGAATGGGGTGGTGGATGCCTGGTTTCTGGATGGCTTCTCTCCCGCGCGCAACCCCCAGCTGTGGGAGCCGGCGCTGCTGCACGCGATCGGCATGCACAGCAGAGCGGGGGCGACAGTCGCGACTTACAGCTGTGCAGGGGCGGTACGACGCGCGTTGGCCGCGGCAGGATTCGACGTGCGCAAGACGCGTGGCTTCGGGTCCAAGCGCGAGATGCTGACCGGTGAGTTCCGGGCAGCAGCGCGGGCGGGCGTACGCATGCAACCGACGCGGGCAGCGGTGATCGGTGCCGGGCTGGCCGGCTGCGCGGTGGCGTCGAGCCTTGCGCGCCGTGGCTGGCAGGTGACGCTGCTCGAGCGCGGGGCCGGTGTCGCCACCGAGGCATCAGGAAATCCGCAGGGCGTGCTGTATGCACGCCTGAGTGCGCATGGCACGGCTTTGAGCGAAGTCGTGCTGAGCGGCTATCAACACAGCCTGCGTCTGCTGCGTCGGATGCTGCCCAGCGATGGCCTGGCCTGGTCCGACGCGCCCGTCCTGCAGCTGGCCTTCGATCCGCGCGAAGCGCAGCGCCAGCAGGCACTGCTGCAACGCAATTGGCCGCATCCCCTGCTGCATGCCGTGGACGTGCAGCAGGCCAGCGACATCGCGGGCATGACACTGCCCGCCGGGGGCGTGCTGTTTCCCTCTGGCGGCTGGGTGCATCCGCCGGCACTCTGCCAGGCACTGGCCGCGGCGGAAGGTGTGGAGCTGAGAACCGGTGCATCGGTGTCGCAACTGCGTCACGGCAATGCCGGATGGGAGGCATGGGATGGCGCGCATCGCCTCCTGCACGCCGACG
>JAHCKU010000376.1 GCA_026125625.1 Burkholderiales bacterium
AGCTCTCCGGCGGGATGAAGCAGCGGGTGATGATCGCCATGGCGCTGGCCGGCAACCCGTTGCTGCTGATCGCCGACGAGCCGACCACTGCGCTGGATGTGACCATTCAGGCACAGGTGCTGGATCTGCTGCGTCGTCTGCAGCGTGAACGCGGCATGGCGTTGCTGCTGATCACCCACGACCTGGCGGTGGTGTCGGAGATGGCACAGCAGGTCGCTGTCATGTACGCCGGACAGATCGTCGAGAGCGCTTCGCGCGAAGCGTTCTTCACCGCGCCGGCGCATCCGTATTCGCAGCGGCTGTTCGCCGCACTGCCCGGAGCGCACGGCCGGCAGCAGCCGCTGGCCACGATCCCCGGCAGCGTTCCGGCGCTGACGCAGACCTTCACCGGCTGTCGTTTCGCCGCGCGCTGCGAGCGCGTCATGGACCTCTGTCATCGACAACCGCCGCCGTTGTACGACCTCGGCGACGGGCAGCGCGTGCGCTGTCATCTGTACGCCCAGGAAGCGGAGCGAACGCAGGACGAAACTCGCACGGCAGCGCAGCGGCTGGCGGGGACGAAGCCGGATGCATTGCCAGGCGCGGACATCGAACCTCCACTTGCGGTCGATGCGACCGAGGCCGCAGCGCTGCTGAAGGTGCAAGGTCTGCAGGTGCACTTTCCCATCCGCCGCGGCGTGTTCAAGCGCATCGTTGGCCATGTCAAGGCGGTCGACGGTGTCGATCTCGACATCGCTTCCCACCATACGCTGGCCCTGGTGGGCGAATCCGGTTGCGGGAAGACCACCGTGGGCCGCGGCATCCTGCAGCTGGTGCGCCCCGGCGGCGGGCAGGTGCTGTTCCAGGGCGAAGACCTGATGGCGCTGCCGCCGGCGCGCCTGCGGGCACGGCGGCGGGACATCCAGATCATCTTTCAGGATCCCTACGCCTCGCTCAACCCCCGCATGCGGGTGCGTGAGATCATCACCGAGGGCATGATCGCGCTGGGTATCGGCGCTTCGGATGCGCAGTGCGAGCAGCGCGTGGACCAGCTGCTCGCACAGGTGGGCCTGTCGGTGGAGATGAAATGGCGCTACCCGCACGAGTTCTCCGGCGGCCAGCGCCAACGCATCGCCATCGCCCGCGCGCTGGCCGTCGATCCCAAGCTCATCGTGTGCGACGAACCCACCAGCGCACTCGACGTGTCGGTGCAGGCACAGATCCTCAACCTGCTGAAGGATCTGCAGTCACGCTACGGTCTGGCGTATCTGTTCATCACGCACAACATCGCGGTGGTGGAGTATCTGGCGCACGAGGTCGCAGTGATGTATCTGGGACGCATCGTGGAGCGGGGCAGCGTGGATCAGGTCCTGGACAAACCCGCCCATCCCTACACGCAGGCCCTGCTATCGGCGGTGCCGGTGGTCGATCAGACGCACAAGGCGCCGATCATCCGCTTGAAGGGGGAGCTGCCGTCTCCTGCCAACCCACCACAGGGCTGCCATTTCCATCCGCGCTGTCCGGCGGCGATGGACGTATGCCGGCGTGAGTATCCGGCGCAGCGGCGCGCATCCTCAGGTCAGCTGGTGCACTGCCACCTGTACTGAACGCCTGTCGCGGCACTCAGTTGTTCGCGGTACGCTGCTGCGGCTTGCCGCCGGCATGCGTTTGCTTCGAGGAGCGTTTGGCGCCGGCCTTGCTGCTGCCGGCAGAGGCGCGTGCCGGTTCCTGTACGTTCAGGCGTTGCCCTGCCTGCACACGATCATTGCGCAGTCCGTTCCAGGCCTTGAGCGAGGCGATCGACACGCCATGACGGCGCGCGATCGAGCTGAGCGTGTCGCCACGCTTGACCCGATAGATCATCCGCTGGGTATGGTCTGCGAGCGGTGCCCGGAACTCCGGGCTGTCGTAGGTTTCGTCCAGATTGGTGTCGGCATCGTCCTCCATCGGTACCAGCAGCATCTGGCCCGGCCGCGTGCCCCGGTTTCCGCCCAGACCGTTGACTTCCCGCAGGCGCGAGAGATCGATGTCGAATTTTCGTGCCACGGACTCGAGCGTGTCGTCGTCCTTGAGCTGATACGTCTGCCAGGTCACCAGCGGCTGGTCGTTGCTCTGCAGATTGGCGTTGAATATATCCACCTTGTCCACCGGCAGCAGCAGCTGGCGGTTGGCAACCGTGATCACCGGTCGGTTGTGTCCCGGGTTGAGATAGCGGAACTCCTCCAGCGGGACGTCGGCGAGCTTGGCCGCCATGGCCACGTCGATGTGCGCAGGCACCTTGACCACGGCAAAGTAGGGACGATCGGGGATCGGCTCCAATGCCATGCCCAGCACGACCGGATCGGAGACGATGTTCTTCACTGCCTGCAGCTTGGGCAGGTAGTTGCGCGTCTCCTTGGGCATCTTCAGGTTCATGTAATCGGTGGGCCGCTTCGCTTTGCGGTTATTGGTAATGGCGCGGCTCACCGCGCCCTCGCCCCAGTTGTAGGCAGCCAATGCCAGCTCCCAGTCGCCGAATCGCTGGTGCAGGTACTGCAGATAGTCGAGCGCGGCCTGCGTCGCAGCGAGCACGTCCCGTCGGGCGTCGTACCACCAGTTCTGCTGCAGCCCGTATTCCTTGCCGGTCGAGGGTATGAATTGCCACATGCCCACCGCGCTCATGTGCGACTGCGCCACCGGGTTGTATGCGCTCTCGATCATCGGCAGCAGCGCGATCTCCATCGGCATGCCGCGCTTCTCCAGCTCTTCCACGATGTGAAAGAGGTAGCGCCGGCTGCGCGCAACCATGCGTTCGACATATTCGGGCCGATTCAGGTACCACGCCTCATGGCGTTGCACCAGAGGGCTGTCGATTTCCGCCATGGCGAAGCCGTTGCGAATGCGATCCCACAGGTCGCCGTAGTCGGTCAGGTCCTGCGGATCCTGCCACTCGATGAGTGGCTCGCCCGTGGCATAGACTTCACCGACATCGGCCAGTTCCAGTTCCTGATGCGGCAGGCTGGCCACCCCAGCCGGCAGCCGGGGCCCGCCATCGATTGCCTCGGGAACCGACACCAGCGCCTCCGATCCGATGCGCCGGCGGGCCGGCGAGGGAGCCGGAGCAGGTCCGGTCGCGACGTCCGTGCGGTCTACCGCCAGCGGCCCGCCCAGCAGGGCGCCGTCCGCCCGTGCCGATTGCGGTCCTGCCAGCAGCACGCCGAGGACGAGTGTCCACGTCAGCCGCAGCCGCTCGGGCCTGCGAATCCCCCGATCCGGGGCCGGTCGCGGCATCCGGGCCGCGATGCATGGTTTCCGATCTCTCAAATGCAAACTCCGCTCTCAGCCAGACCCTTAGCTACTGTCACGTGACGATGCAAGATCCAAGCCCCCGAGCACCTTCCCGGTGCCGTCCGTGCAGGGGTTCCTACGCAAGCAGGATCGTGGCGGGTCATGCAAGATCCTGCGAAACGGGCGCGCGACAAGCGCGTGGCTTTCCTCCATAATAAAATCAGTCGTTCAA
>JAHCKU010000377.1 GCA_026125625.1 Burkholderiales bacterium
CCCCTTCCGCCACCACCTGCAGTTGCAAGCTGTGCGCCATGGCGATTATGGCTTTGGTGATCGCCGAATCCTCCGCATCGTGCGGCAGATCCTTGATGAAGGAGCGGTCGACCTTGATCGCATCCAGCGGAAAGCGCTTCAGATAGGACAGCGATGAATAGCCCGTACCGAAATCGTCGATGGCCAGGCGCACGCCCATGTTCTTGATGTCGTGCAATGTGGCCAGGGCGGTCTCCACGTTCTGCATCAACATGCTCTCGGTAAGCTCGATCTCGAGCAGCATGGGGTCGAGTCTGCTTTCCGTCAGTGCCTGCGCAATGGACGCGGTCAACCCCTGGCGCAGCTGCGAGCTCGAGATGTTCACGGCCACATGCACGCGCGGCAGGCCGGCGTGTTGCCAACGCTGGTTCTGCGCGCACGCCGAGCGCAGCACCCATTCGCCGATGGGTACGATCAGGCCGGTTTCCTCTGCCAGTCCAATGAACTGGCTGGGGAATACCAGGCCCAGCTCGGGATGGGGCCAGCGGATCAGCGCTTCCACGCCCACGATGCGCCGAGTCGAGGCGTTTATCTTGGGCTGGAAATGCAGCACGAATTCCTGGCGCTCGAGGGCCTTGCGAAGCTGCGACTCCATCGACAGCTTTTCCAGCGCGGTGACGTTCATGGCGCGGCTGTAGAACTGGTAGTTGTTGCGCCCCTGCTCCTTGGCGAAGTGCATCGCTGCACCGGCATTGCGCATGAGACTGTCGGCGTCGTCGCCGTCGAGCGGGTAGAGCGCCAGACCGATGCTGGCGGTCAGGAATACTTCCTGGCCACCCGCCTGAAACGGCTTGCGCAGCTCGTCGAGCAATCGCAGTGCGACCTTGGCGGCATCGTGATAGTGATTGAGATCGGTGATGAGCACGCTGAACTCGTCACCGTCCAGACGTGCCACGCCTTCGGCGCCTTCCTGCCGTTGCTCCGGTAGAGCAATGACATCGCATTGGCGCAGAGTCGTCAGCAGGCGCTCGGAGGCAGCCACCAGCACCTGATTTCCTACGCCGTGGCCGAGCGTGTCGTTGACACGCTTGAACTGATCGAGATCGAGCGCCAGCACGCCGAGCTGGCGGTGGTGGCGTTTGGCCACCCCCAGTGCCTTGCCCAGGGATTGTATGAACGATTGCCGATTGGGCAATCCGGTCGTGCCATCGTAGTGGGCGAGGTAGCGGATACGCTGCTCCGCCTCCTGCAGCTCGGTGACGTCCTGGATGGTGCCGCTCAGGCGATCGACGGTGCCGGACACGTCCGCAGCTGCCACCGCCTGCAGCTGGACGTAGCGCAGCGCGCCGTCATCGCAGCGCACGATCCGGATGATGCGCGCCGGAACCTCCCCGACATCCGCCAGCTCCATGATCGCCTGACGCGTGCTCTGCCGCTCGTCCTGATGCACGCATGCCAGAAAGGTTTCCATATCGGGGCGTACCCGTGCCGGGTCCAGCCCGAGAATGCGGAAGGTCTCCGCCGACCAGCTGTGCTGATCGTGCTGGATATCCCATTCCCATCCACCCAGCCGCGCAATGCGCTGCGCCGCCTCCAGGCTGCTCTGATGCTTGACCACATCGCGCAGCGCATCGCTGGCGCGCAGCATGTAGCGCATGCGATAGCCCAGCACACCCCAGTTGATCGGCTTGCTGATGAAGTCCGTAGCACCGGCCTGATACGCGCGGTCGATGGAGTCGTTGTCGTCCAGACCGGTAAGCATGATGACCGGCACATGTGCGGCATGCGGCAGAGCACGCAGCTGCTGGCAGGTCGCGTAGCCGTCCAGCTCCGGCATGACCACATCGAGCAGGATGATGTCGGGGGAATAGTTCCCGGCCATGCACACTGCTTCGCGGCCATCGCCGGCTTCGTGACAGGCAAATCCGCATCGCTCCAGCGTCTGCCGGATGAGCAGACGCATCATGGCATCGTCATCGACGATGAGGGCCACCGGCACGCGGTGTTCGCTGCCGATCATCGGATAGCAGTATCGAGAACGGCTTTCAGGGCCCGGCACGCGGCTTCGAATTCGTCGTGTACGGCGGCCGGGCCGGGAAGATCCGCTGGCAGCGAGCCGTCACGGGCAGCCGCTTCCAGCCGCCGGGCCATGTCGCTCAGGACAGTGGCGCCGACATTCGCAGCGCTGGATTTGAGCGTGTGCGCGGCGATTTTCAGGCGGACCAGATCACCGCTGTGCAGACCGGCGTCGATGTCCTGCAGCAGGCGGGGCGTGGACTCGATGAACAGCGTCACGACCTGCCGGAGCAACTCGTCGGAGCCGCCGATGGAACGAATCGTCTGCAGCGCGGCGTGATCCAGCTGCGCCAACCTGAGCCCGGTTGACATTGCCCCTTCCCTCAGACATTCCATCTGCACGTTCCGTGGCCTGGCGCTTGTGCTGAGCCCCTCGGCTTCCGGTACGTGATTGAAAACATGAATTCCTGGTGCTGCGATGACAGCGCCGCATGCCTTTCGGGGCAGGGCCGACACAGGATGTACAACGGCACATATCGGACATTCCCTGAGGCACTTTATATGCTCTACGAGCAGAAAAGGGTAGCCGTCAGGCTGCTGCGGCCTGTGCCTGGGATCGTTTCAGAACTGCCGCGAGATAGCGTCCGGTGATACTCGCCGGATCGCTGGCGAGCGCCTCCGGTGACCCCTGGGCGATGATCTGCCCGCCTCGATCTCCACCATCCGGACCCAGATCGATGATCCAATCGGCCGTCTTGATGACATCCAGATTGTGCTCGATCACCACCACCGTATTGCCGTGGTCGCGCAGCTGATGCAGGACCTGCAGCAGCAGATCGATGTCCTGGAAGTGCAGGCCGGTGGTGGGTTCGTCCAGGATGTACAGGGTACGACCGGTATCGCGCCGGGACAGCTCCAGTGCCAGCTTCACCCTTTGTGCCTCACCGCCGGAGAGCGTGGTCGCGCTTTGGCCCAGTGTGAGGTAGCCGAGCCCGACATCGAGCAGCGTACGCAGCTTGCGCGCCACCGTCGGAACCGCAGCGAAGAAATCGTACGCCTGCGCCACGGTCAACTGCAGGATTTCGTGGATGTTCCTGCCCTTGTACTGGATTTCCAGGGTTTCCCGGTTGTAGCGCTGGCCGTGGCAGACGTCGCAGGGGACGTAGACGTCGGGCAGGAAGTGCATCTCGACCTTGAGCACGCCATCGCCCTGACATGCCTCGCAGCGTCCACCCTTGACGTTGAACGAGAACCGGCCCGGGCCGTAGCCGCGTTCGCGGGCCACCGGGACGCCGGCGAACAGGTCGCGGATGGGCGTGAACAGACCGGTGTAAGTCGCGGGATTGGAACGCGGCGTGCGTCCGATCGGACTCTGGTCGACGTTGACGACCTTGTCGAACAGGGTCAATCCCTCGACCTCGTCATGCGGCGCCGGCTCGGGCGTGCTGCCGTAGAGGTGCTGTGC
>JAHCKU010000378.1 GCA_026125625.1 Burkholderiales bacterium
ACGAACACGCAGGTGAGCTGGTCACCGATGGCACGATGGATGAGCGCCGCCGCCACCGCCGAATCCACGCCGCCGGACAGGCCGAGGATCACCTCTTCGCCGCCGACCTCGGAGCGGATCCTGCCGATCGCCTCCTCCACGAACGACGGCATGCTCCAATCGCCGCTGAGTCCGCACACCACCAGCAGGAAGCGTTCGAGCACGGCCTTGCCCTGCAGCGTGTGCGTGACTTCGGGGTGGAACTGCAGCCCGTAGAACCTGCGCGTCTCGTCGGCCATGCCGCCGATCGGCGTGGCGGCATTGCTGACGATGATCTTGAAGCCCTCGGGCAGGCGCGTGACCTTGTCGCCGTGGCTCATCCACACGTCCAGCAGGCCATGCCCTTCGGCGTTGATCCGATCCTGGATGTCGCGCAGCAGCTGCGAGTGCCCGCGTGCGCGCACTTCGGCATAACCGAACTCGCGCACCGGCCCGCTCTCCACGCCACCGCCCAGTTGCGCGGCCATGGTCTGCATGCCGTAACAGATGCCCAGCACCGGCACGCCCAGCTCGAACACGGCCTGCGGTGCACGAGGCGTACCGCCTTCGTACACCGATGCCGGACCGCCCGAGAGGATGATCCCCTGCGGCGCATACGCCTGCACGAATGCGTCGTCGACGTCGTGCGGATGGATCTCGCAATACACGTTGCACTCGCGCACGCGCCGCGCGATCAGCTGCGTGTACTGGGAGCCGAAATCGAGAATGAGAACTTTCTGGTGCATGAGCCTGTGCTGCCCGAGAGGAAGACCGACTTCAAACGCCGAGGGCGCAAACACGCCCTGGGATCGGAACGCGCATCACCTGCGCCCGACTGCCGATATCCAGCCGCCCTACTCCCCTCGATAGTTCGGGGCTTCCTTGACGATCTGCACGTCATGCACGTGCGATTCGCGCACGCCGGCAGCAGTGATCTCCACGAACTCCGCGCGCTCGCGCATGTCGCGCACCGTGGCGCAGCCCGCATAGCCCATGCTCGAGCGCACGCCACCGATGAGCTGCTGGATCACCTGCACCACGCTGCCCTTGTATGGCACGCGGCCTTCGACGCCTTCGGGCACGAACTTCTGCGTGTCGACCGCCTGAGCAGCATCCTGGAAGTAGCGGTCGCTGGAACCCAGCGCCATGGCTGCCAGCGAACCCATTCCGCGGTACGACTTGTACGAGCGCCCCTGATACAGCTCGATTTCGCCCGGCGCCTCTTCGGTGCCGGCGAACAGGCTGCCGAGCATGATGGCATCGGCGCCGGCGGCGATGGCCTTGGCCACGTCGCCGGAGTAGCGGATGCCGCCGTCGGCGATGAGCGGCACGTCGGTGCCAGCCAGCGCCACGGCAACATTGGCGATGGCCGAGATCTGCGGCACGCCCACACCGGCGACGATGCGCGTGGTGCAGATCGATCCCGGGCCGATGCCGACCTTGACCGCATCGGCACCGGCATCGAGCAAGGCCTTGGCGGCAGTGGCCGTGGCGATGTTGCCGCCGATCACCTGCACGTTCGGAAAGCTGCGCTTGGCCCAGCGCACGCGCTCGAGCACGCCTTCGGAATGGCCGTGCGCCGTATCCACCACCAGCACGTCCACGCCGGCGTCGGCCAGCAGTTCGGCGCGCTCTTCGGTGCCTTCACCCACACCGATGGCGGCGCCCACGCGCAGCCGGCCCAGCTCGTCCTTGCAGGCGTCCGGGTACTCGCTCGACTTGAGGATGTCCTTGACGGTGATCAGGCCGCGCAGCTCGAAATTCTCGTTGACCACAAGCACCCGCTCCAGGCGATGCTTGTGCATCAGCGCCTGTGCTTCCTCCAGGCTCACGCCTTCCCGCACCGTGACCAGGCGCTCACGCGGGGTCATGATGTTGCGTACCGGCTGGTCGAGATTGGATTCGAAGCGCAGGTCGCGGTTGGTCACGATACCGACCACCCGCTTGCCGTCCACCACCGGCAGGCCGGAGATGCGATGCGTGCGAATCAAGGTCAGCACGTCGCGCACGCTCATGTCGGGTGCGATGGTGATCGGATCTTTCACCACGCCGCTTTCGTAGCGCTTGACCTTGGCGACCTCGGTGGCCTGCGCCTTGGCCGACATGTTCTTGTGCACGATGCCTACACCGCCCTCCTGTGCCAGGGCAATGGCCAGCCTCGCCTCGGTGACCGTGTCCATGGCGGCCGAGACCAGCGGGATGTTCAATACGATGGAGCGTGACAGGCGGGTCTTCAGGCTGACGTCGCGGGGAAGGACGTTGGAGTGAGCCGGAAGGATGGAGACGTCGTCAAAGGTAAGCGCGCGTTGGACGACCCTCATGCGAATGTTCCTTTGCAAAGAATCTATTATACGTCGACCCCTACCCCAAGACCATCCAGGCTTGTCGTTCCCCGACTACGAACCTCGTCATGATCATCCCTAAGTGCTTCAAGGGAATGGTTGTTGCTTTTGCCTGCATCGCCGTGCCGTGCCTGAACCACGCCGCCGGGGAGCCGGCGACGGCGGCTGCGGCGCGTGCCGAGGTCACCCGCGCGCAGGAAGCCGTGGCCGCTGCGCAGGCGCGCGGAGCGCTATGGACCACCGCCCGCGATGCGCTGCGCACGGCCCAGGCGGCGCTGCAGGCAGGCGACCACGACGCGGCAGTGAAGGCGGCGCGCTTCGCCGCGCAGCAGGCGCAGCTGGGGATCGATCAGCTCGCCTATCCGCGTTTTCCGGAATGAGGGACGAGGGCTTTATGCACGCAAAGTGGATTGCAGGGGTCGTGGTGCTGGTGGCGGCGCTGCCGGTGATGGGCGGTCAGCTGTACAAGTGGGTCGACGCCGATGGCAAGGTCCACTACTCCGACCAGCCGCCGCCCGGCAACGTACGCATGCAGGAAACCCTGAGGCCGTCAGGTACTCCAGTGCGGGCCGACGCCGCGCCTGGCGCTGACGGTCAGCCGGCAGCCGCACCCTCCACTGGCGCGAAGACCATGGCCGAGCAGGAGATGGAGTTCCGCAAGCGCCGCGTCGAAGCGGCCGAAGCCGAAGCCAAACGCCAAAAGGAAGAGCAGGCAGCTGCGGAAAAGCAGCGTAACTGCACGCAGGCCAGGAACCAGCTGGCAGCACTGGAGCGCGGCGGCCGCATCACTCGCACCGACGCCAATGGCGAGCAGATCTTCCTGAACGACGCAGAGATCGCCGCCGAAATTCCCAACGCCCGTCAGGTGGCCGACTCCTGGTGCAAGTAGCACCCCGTATCTGACCGCTGGACGCCACGCCGGATGTAGCCTCAGGGTGGCAGCCGCCCTGCTCAACCCTTCCCGGCCGACTGCGCGCGGCGGCGCCTGACTTCCTTCGGATCGCACAACAGCGGACGGTAGATCTCCACCCGGTCCCGATCGCGCAGCGGCTCGTCCAGGCTCACCCGCCGCCCCCAGATCCCCA
>JAHCKU010000379.1 GCA_026125625.1 Burkholderiales bacterium
TTGCAGCGATCATGTTCCTGCTGGCGTGGAATCTGATCCACAGCCGGGTGGGTCGGGCGTTGATGGCGATCCGCGATCATCCCATCGCCGCCGAGGCCATGGGTGTCAACAGCGCCTGGTACAAATCGGCGGCCTTCGGCATCAGCGCCTTCTACACCGGCGTGGCGGGGGCGCTGGGGGCGATCGTGGTGCAGTTCGTCGCCCCCGACAGCTTCACCGCGGTGCTGTCCATCAACTTCCTGGTCGGTGTGGTCATCGGCGGGCTGGCCTCCATCTCCGGGGCGCTGTGGGGTGCCCTGTTCATCCAGTTCGTGCCCAACGTCGCCGATCAGATCTCCAAGGCGGCGCCATGGGCCATCTACGGCATTTTCATGATCGCCTTCGCGTACGCCATGCCTACCGGCGTGGCCGGGTTCCTGCGGCGGCTGTGGACGCGAATCAGCGGCAGCAGGGAGAAGCGTTCGAAGCTGTCGCTATAATGGCCGCCAATAAAAGGCGTACGCTGCTTCACCAAAAGCTGTTGCACGAGAACTAAAGGAGGAGGCCATGTCCCATATTCTGCATGCGCGCAATCTGGCGCTCGCAGCGTTCGCTGCCGTTGCGCTCATCGCCTGCGATCAGAAGCAGAGCGTTCCCGGTGTGACCGACACCGAGATCAAGCTCGGCCAGACCATGCCTTACAGCGGACCGGCATCGGCCTACGGCGTCATCGGCAAGACCGAGGTCGCCTACTTCCAGATGGTGAACGAGCGCGGTGGCATCAACGGTCGCAAGATCAACCTGATCAGCCTGGACGATGCCTATTCGCCGCCGCGTGCGGTGGAGCAGGTGCGCAAGCTGGTGGAGCAGGATCAGGTGCTCGCTCTGTTTCAGAACCTGGGCACACCGTCCAATTCGGCGATCCACGACTACGTCAACGCGCAGAAGATCCCGCATCTGTTCGTGGCCACGGGTGCGACCAAGTGGGGCGATCCGAAGAATTTCCCCTGGACCATCGGCTTTCAGCCCAGCTATCAGATCGAGGCCAAGATCTACGCCAGATACATCCTGCGCGAGAAGCCGGACGCCAGGATCGCGGTGCTGTACCAGAACGACGACTACGGCAAGGACTACCTGCACGGCTTCAAGGAAGGGCTGGGCGACAAAGTCGACATGATCGTGGCGGAGGTCAGCTACGAAGTCACCGATCCCACCGTGGACTCGCAGATCGTGACCTTGAAGTCATCGGGCGCCGATGTGTTCTTCAACATCACCACGCCGAAGTTCGCTGCGCAGGCCATCCGCAAGGTGGCCGACATCGGCTGGAAACCGCTGCACTTCATCAACAACGTGGCCTCGTCGGTGGGGGCGGTGCTGACACCGGCCGGTCTCGACAAGTCGGTTGGGGTGATCACCGCGCTGTACATGAAGGATCCCAACGATCCGCAGTGGGACTCGGATCCGGGTATGCAGCGCTGGCATGAGTTCATGGCCAAGTACATGCCCGGCGCCGATGTCAGGGATTTCAACCATGTCTACGGCTATGCTGCGGCGCAATTGATGGAGCAGGTGCTGGAGAAGTGTGGAGACGATCTTTCCCGCGAAAATCTGCTGAAGCAGGCGACCAGCGTCGAGAATGCGCAGCTCGACGTCGGGTTGCCGGGAATCACGTACGACACCGGTCCGGACGACTATTTCCTGGTGGAGCAACTGCAGCTGGCGCGCTTCGACGGCACGCGCTGGGTGCTGTTCGGCGAGGTCATCGGGCTCGAGTAGCGATTGGCAGTCGGGCGGTTGCATGGGCGGCCGTCACCAACGAATAGGAAGCACACATGACGGATAAGTTTCTGCAGGGCAAGGTGGCGGTGGTGACCGGCGCCAGCCGGGGTATCGGACGCGCGACCGCGCTGGCGCTGGCCGGTGCCGGCGCCAGGCTGGTGCTGACCGGACGTGACCGGGCGAAGCTGGAAGAGTCGTTGAAACTGGTGCGCGAGCAGGGTACGGAAGCCGAGATGTATCTATGCGACGTGCGCGACGAAGTCCAGGTGAGGCAGCTGGCGGACGAAGTGGCCAAGCGCTTCGGCAAGGTGCACGTGCTGGTAAACAACGCCGGTACCGCGATCCGCAAGAACGTGATCGACTTCTCGATGGAGGAGTGGCGTGGGCTGATCGACACCAACATCACCGGCGTGTTCCTGATGTGCAAATACATCGTGCCGCTGATGAAGGGACAAGGCTATGGGCGCATCATCAACCTCACTTCGATCATGGCGCACGTGACCACCACCGGGCGCGGCGTCTACTCCGCCACCAAGCACGCGGTCGCCGGCCTGACCAAGGCGCTGGCACTGGAACTGGTCGACGACAAGATCACTTGCGTGGCGATCAGTCCCGGCTTCATTGCCACCGACCTGACCGCGCCGCTGCGCGCCGATCCGGCGCGGAACGAGGCGCTCATGGCGCAGACCCCCTTGCGGCGCTGGGGACAGCCGGAAGAGATCGCCAGTCTTGCCTTGTACATCTGCTCGGACCAGGCGGCGTTCATGACCGGCAACGACGTGCTCATGGACGGAGGCTGGTGCGCGCAATAGGCGCGCCCGAATCGGGCGGTACCATCCGCGCGCCTTCTCTGGGGTGCACCGGAACCGACGCGCGGAACTTGTCCGCGCGAGCGGTGCCGTAGCGTTCATCGCCTGCGCAAGGCGCGCAGGCGTACCGATCGCCGATGCTGCAGCCCGGCAGCATCGTCTTGCACCCGACAGGAGGTCTCATGAAGCATCGCATCGACCCCGACGGCCGGCGCCTGCCGATCAAGCTCGACACCACTTCCAACGGGGAATTCGTACCGGTTCCGCTCTCCGCCACCAATCGCATGGCCAATCATCTGGCGCAGGAAGCGGCCACGCGCAATGCCCGCCGCCTCGGACTCGGGCGCCGTGATTTCCTGCTCTCCGCCTGTGGTGCGGCCAGCACGCTGCTCGCGTTCAACGCGGCCAATGCCGCCGCCGGCAAGACCGGAGGCTTCTTCGACCTGCATGCCAATGCCGCTCTGGAGCCGCAGCTGGCGCAGGCCGCGCTGGACAAGGGCGAGTTCATCTTCGACGTGCAGGGCCACTTCGTCGATCCCAACCGGCTGTGGCTGCAGACCGCGCCCGCCGATGCCTTCAAGTGGACGGCCAAGGGTAGCTGCGAGGCGGGGAAGCAGCCGGGCGAGCGCAGCCACCTCGCCTGTCTGACGCCCGAGGAATTCGTCAAGGACGTGTTCATGGACAGCGACACCGACGTGATGGTGCTGTCCTTCGTGCCGTCCGCGCGCGACGCCGAACCGGTCACGATCCAGGCCGCCGACGAGGTCCGCAGGCTGGTCGACAAGCTCGAGGGAACGCACCGGCTGCTGCTGCACGGACGTGTCAACCCGAACCAGCCTGGAGACCTCGAG
>JAHCKU010000038.1 GCA_026125625.1 Burkholderiales bacterium
TGGCAGGCGCATCCTCCTGCAACGCCGCGGTGACCACCTCGTCCACCGAGCGGTTGTGGCCGAGGTGGATGACCTCGGCGCCGCTCGCCTGCAGCATGCGGCGCATGATGTTGATCGAGGCGTCGTGGCCGTCGAACAGGCTGGCGGCGGTGACGAAGCGCACCCCGCTCGCGGAGCGGGTGGCGGTGGAAGCGGATTGCACGCTGAGATCGGTCATGTTTGGACTGCTCGCATGTTTGAACTGCCAGGGTGGGGGCCGCTGGTGGCGGCGTGGTTTCGTGCAGGTGCACGAGCCGCCATTATTGCCAACCCGGCCCGCCGCGTAAACCGAGGCGCCGGGCGGGAATCTGGCTACAATGGGCGCGACATCATTTCACGGTCCTGCTCATGCCGGATACCGACATCGCTGATGTCCCTCTGACGGATGCCGTGGGTCGGCGCCACGAGGTCGCCCCGGCCACTGCCCGCATCGTCTCGCTGGTGCCCAGCATCACCGAGCTGCTGTTCGACCTCGATCTCGCCGGGCAGCTGGTCGGGCGGACGGGATTCTGCATCGCGCCGCGCGACAAGGTCAGGAAGGTGCCGAAGGTGGGCGGCACCAAGACCATCGATCTCGCCCGCATCAAGCGCCTCGCGCCCACGCATCTGATCGTCAACATCGACGAGAATCCGCGCCCGCTGGTCGAAGAGATCGCGTGCTTCGTGCCGCACGTGATCGTGACGCATCCGTGCGCGCCGGCGGACAATCTCGCGCTGTATCGCCTGTTGGGCGGCATCTTCAATCGTGGGGCGCAGGCGCAGGTGCTGTGTACGCGCTGGACCGAAGCCTGGAACGAGATGCAGGCGGCCACGCGCAACCGGCCGCGTGCGCGCGTGCTCTATCTGATCTGGAAATCGCCGTGGATGACGGTGTCGGCCGACACTTACATCTCGCGCATGCTCGCTGCCGTCGGCTGGGACACCCATGCGCCCGCCGGCAATACGCGCTACCCGAGCATCGACCTGACTCCGGAGGTGCTGTCGCAGGTGGACTTCGTGCTGCTGTCGAGCGAGCCGTACAGCTTTGGCGAGCGCCACTGCGCCGAGATCCGCGACCTGCGGCCGCAAGGCAGCGCCACGCGCGTGGCCCTGATCGACGGATCGATGACTTCCTGGTACGGCAGCCGTGCCATCGCCGGCCTGCGCTACCTGTGTGAATTTCGTGCCGGCCTGGGTTAGGCGCCGGCCTGCTCAGGAGACGGTGTTCGGGTTGCCACCCGTCTCGAGCGCCACGAAGGTGCCGCCCTGGTATTGCTCCACGTCCGCGTTGGCATCGTCGGTGTGTCGGGCCAGGATCTCCGCAGCATACGGCTCGCTGTCGTCCTGTGGGCGATAACCCAGGCGCGCGGCGTTGGAATTGTCGTACCACGAGCGCCGGTTGTTCGAAACGCCGTACACGATCTCGAAGCGCACGTCCGGATGGTCGACGCCGATGCGCACCAGCTGGGCGAGGTCACGCGGAGAGATCCAGATGCTGAGCCGGCGCTTGTCCACCGGCCCGACGTTGAGGTTGCCGATGCGCATGCAGAACACCTGCAGACCGTACTTGTCGGCGTACAGGCTGCCAAGCTGCTCGCCGAATACCTTCGACAGTCCGTAGCGGCTGTCGGGACGGGGGTAGACACGATGATCGATGATCTCGTCGCGCCGATAGAAGCCCACCGCATGATTGCTGGTGGCGAACAGCACGCGCTTGACGCCGTTGCGATGTGCGGCTTCGAAGATGTTGTAGCAGCCGACGATATTGGCGTGCAGGATCGGCTCCCACGCCGCCTCCGCCGAAACGCCGCCCAGGTGCACGATGGCATCCACGCCGCGCGTGATGCGCAGCGCAGCGTCCATGTCGGCGATGTCGCCCTGCTCGAACGACTCGCCGGCCGACGAGTTGTGGATCGGGCGGATGTCCGACAGGCGCAGCCTGTACACGCCCGCCAGTTCGCGCCGCAGGTGGGTGCCGATATCGCCTGCGGCGCCGGTGATGAGAATCGTCTTCATGGGCTCGTCCCCTGGCGTTTCGGTGAGGTGCGAGCATGCACCGGTTCCTGCTCCGGCTCAAGCCGGCCGCCGCGGCCTGCGGCGGCCGGCGTGTCGCGCGCAATGAAGCGTCCTTTGTGCCGCGTGCTGTCGCCCGCGAGCGGCAGTAGCCTGGGGCCGAGTCTCGGACTAATGTACCGGGTCCGCGGTTCGTCGGAGAATGCGCAACGATGGTGATGATCTGGACGAAAAATTTGAAACCAGTAGCGAATTGCTGGCTCGATAGCTTGAGGGAAGCTCTTTTGCAGCGTTCCCCCAAGGTAGCGTTGCATGCGTGGACGACGGTGATGACCGACGCTGAGGAGGAGGCATGAGGCTGACGCTGGGCCAGAGGCTGTGGTTGGGATTCGGGCTGTTGATCGCGCTCATTGCCGCGGCGTATGTCTACGTGCTGCGTGAGGAAATGCAACCGGCGCCGCAGGCGGATGCCACTGCAACGGAAGCCGTACGCGTGGCCGTCGGCCAGCTGCAGGCCGCGCTGGAGACGGTGACCACGGCCGTGCAGGGCTACGCGCGCAATGGCGGAGAGGCCGGTCAGGACGCCATCGTGCAGGCGCGTGCGGATTTCGAGCGCGCACTGGCGGAGCTGGAGAAGGTTGCCACGGGCGAGGTGCAGCGGGCGCAGCTGCAGGATCTGTCGCAGCGTTTCGATGCCGCGAGCAAGCAGGCGGACGAGGCCGTTTCCGCTGTCGACGCCTTTGCGCAGCACACGGCCGCATTCGAGCGCTATCGCGCCGAGGCGGCCACGCTGATCGCTCAGCAGCCGCCGATCGCCGGACGCCCCAATCGCGGGCGTACGCTGCGCAAGCAGAATACGGTGCGCGAGCTGAACGCGCAGCTGCGCGCACGCGCGAGCGAATACGGCGCGCGTGCCGGTGGTGCCGCGCCGCAGAGCAACCCCTCGCGTACCGCCATGCTGGCGAACGTGGAGCGCTACGAAGTGCTGTCCGACTCGCGCGCGGAGCGCGACTGGGCTGCGCGCGCGCGCGCGTGGATCGACCAGGGCGAGCAGCAATGGAACGCGCTCACCGCCGCCACCGCGGCGCAGCGGCAGACCTCGACTGCGGCGCAGGAGGCGCACGAGTCACTGCAGTCGTTCCTGGTCAATCAGGTGCAGGCGGGCATGAGCGCCGATCTGGAAGCGCGGCTGGAGGGTCTGAGCGCACGCGTGCAGCACGAGCGCACACGCACCCAGCGCCTGCTGCTGGGATTGCTGGCGCTCACCGCCCTGATCGCGTTGTTGACCGTGCTTGCCGTGCGCGCGCCGCTGCGCCGTCTGGCCGCCATGACGCGCCCCTACGTCGATTCCGATCTGTCGTACCAGACCTTCACGCTGCGCGGCGACGAGACCGGCGAGCTGACCGCGGCCGTGCAGTGGCTGATCGGGCGCCTGCAGGCCCCTTCGGCGGACGGCGCACCGCCGGTGGTGGCGGACGCGGCTTCCACACGCGCGCTGCAGGCGTTCGAGCAGACACGCCAGCCCCTGGCCGTGCTCGATGCGAACGGCCAGGTGGCGCAGGTCAACACCGCTTTCGGCGAGCTGGCCGGTCACGATCCGGCGGCACTGCGCGGCATGCACATCGATCGCTTGTGGTCGGACGATCACCATGATCCGGCCTCGATCGAGGCCATGTGGTCGTTCTTGCAGGAGCAGGGCGAGTGGCAGGGCGAGCTGTGGATTCGCGACAGCGCGGACAATGTGCATCCGCTGTGGGGCAATCTATCGCGCGTGCGCGATGAATCGGGCACGTGCGTGGGCTTCGTGCTGACGTGCAGCGACGTCACCATGATTCGCATGGCGGAGCGGCAGTCCCTGCGCTCGGCCGCGGCGGGCGCCCCCTTGTCGGATGCCGGCATGCTGGCGCAACGCTTGCGCGCGGGATCGAGCCGCGCCAGACGCTATGGACTACGTACGGCGCTGCTGCACATCGCGGTGGCGCAGCTCGAAGGTGTGGACCGTATCCTGGGACGCGAGGAGGCCGATGCGCTGATGAAGGTGGCCGCGCAGCGCCTGCAACGCGTCATGCGCGGCTACGACGCGATCCTGCGCATGGCCGACGATCAGTTCGTGGTGCTGCTGGAGGACATCGGCGATGCCGAGCAGGTACGGCGGGTGGCGGAGAAGATCCTCGCGGAGTTCTCGCTGCCGGTCGAGCTGAGCGGGCTGGAGCTGCCGCTGCATGCCAAGATCGGCATCGCCCTGGCGCCCGACGACGGTGCCGCCGAGGAGCTGCCGGGTGCGGCCAAGGATGCGCTGGCGCGCGCCGGGCAGACACGCGGGGCCGCCTTTGCCTTCTTCTCTGCGGATCTGAATCAGCGCATGTGGGGGAACCATGCGCTGGAGACGGAGCTGCGACGCTCGGATCTCGAAGCACAGCTGGCACTGCACTATCAGCCGCGCGTGATCGCGGTGGAAGGGCAGCAGATGGTGGCGGCGCAGGCGCGTCTGCGCTGGCTGCATCCGGAGCATGGGGTGCTGACGCCGGAGCGTTTCCTGGGTGCAGCACCGGCCGACGTCGTCGCGCGCCTGGACGCATGGCAGATCGAGCATGCGTGTGTCCAGCTCGCCGCGTGGACCAATGCCGGCGCCGGTGCGGTGCCGATCGCGCTGGAGGTGCTCGCGCACAGGCCGGAGGCGAACGAGTTGAGCACGGTCCTGCAGTCCGCTTTGCTGCGTCACGCCGTGGCGCCACGCCTGCTCGAACTGGAGTTTCCCGTGAGCACGCTGGCCGTGGCCGATCAGTGCGAGCGCCTGTTCGCACCCTTGAGCGCCGCAGGCGTGGCGCTGACGGTGATCATCGACGAGGTGGAAACGTTCACCGCCAGCCTGGGATTGCTGCGCCGCCTGCCGCTGGTGCGCGTGAAGCTCGACTGCACGCTGGTGGAAGGCATCGCGCGCGGGGCCACGGAGCAGGCAGTCGCGCGTGCCACGCTCACGCTTGCGCGCAGTCTGGGTGTCGAGCTGGTCGCCGATGGCGTCGAAACGCAGGCGCAATCGGTATTCCTGCGCACCGAGGGCGTTCTGCAGCAGCAAGGTGCATTGTTCGGCCAGCCCGCTCCAGCGCCAGCGCTGGAGGTGCATCGCGTGCAGGCGGTCGCGGGCGAACGCAGCCCGGCGCTGCTCTAGCGTACTAGTACACCAGAGAGAAATCGACTCTGCAGCGTCGCCGATGCGACGGCTCAGTGAGTCTTGCGCGCGCCTTTGCCAGCCGGTTTGCTACGGCGGGCATCGCTTCCGCCGGCCGGCTTTCGCCCTCCTGTCCTGCGTATCCCGGTCGTGGCCGATGGTGGGGTGACCACCACCGACGGCTGCGCATCGGCAGCGGCGGACAGCAGATCGATCGTACTTTCCAGGGTTGGCGTCGGTTGTTCCCCGGGTGTCGTGCCGGCCTTTGCCGGCATGGCCCGCACCGGCAAAGCTGCCGGATCGTTGGCCGCCTCCGGCACGCCTGCGCTCGGACGCGTGTCGGCATCGACCGGCGGCGCTGCCGTTCCCTGTGCATCCAGGCGCAGCTTGGCGTAGGCGCCCGGCGCGTCCTCGATGACCTTCAGTTTGCCGCTGCCGGGCACGCGTGCCGGAACCCTGGCGCCGCTGAATTGCGTCACCCACTCGTTCCATGCCGGCCACCACGAGCCATCCGTGCGTTGCGCCTGCGCCAGCCACTCGTCCGCGCTGTCGGGAAGCGCGCCTTCACTGGTCCAGTATTGATACTTGTTGGCTGCGGGCGGATTGACCACGCCGGCGATATGACCGGAGCCGCCGAGGATGAACTTGACCGGGCCAGGCATGCGCCGCGCACCCAGGAAGGTGGATTTCCAGGGGGCTATGTGATCCTCCATGGTGGAGATGAAGCACGACGGCACCCGGATGTTGCCGAGATCGATCGGCTCGCCGTCCAGCTCGATCGCCCCGGGCTGCACCAGCGCATTGCGGATGTACATGTTGCGCAGATAGAACGTGTGCATCCTGGCCGGCATGCGCGTGGAATCGGAGTTCCAGAACAGCAGATCGAAGGGGAACGGATCCTTGCCCAGCAGATAGTTGTTGATGACGAAGGACCAGATCAGGTCGTTGGCGCGCAGCAGATTGAAGGTGCCCGCCATCTCCGCGCCTTCGAGATAGCCGCGCTCCTCCATTTTCTTTTCCAGGTTCGAGAGCACGTTCTCGTCCACGAACACGCCCAGCTCGCCCGGCTCGCTGAAATCGATCATGGCGGTGAAGAAGGTGGCGCTCTTGACCGGACGCCGGCCCTTGATGCCGAGCCAGGCCAGGGTGCACGCCAGCAGCGTGCCGCCCAGACAGTAGCCGATGACGTTGGCTTCCTTCTCTCCGGTGGCCTGCTCGATCGCCTCGAGCGCAGCCAGCGGCCCCTCGCGCATGTAGTCGTCGAAGCCCTTGTGCGCGAGGCGCTCGTCGGGATTGACCCAGGAGATCACGAACAGCGTGTGTCCCTGCGCAACCGCCCAGCGGATGAACGAATTCTTCTCGCGCAGATCGAGGATGTAGTACTTGTTGATCCAGGGCGGAATGATCAGCAGCGGCGTCTTCCACACCGTTTCGGTGCTCGGCGTGTACTGGATCAGCTGCATCAGATCGTTCTGGTACACCACCTTGCCGGGCGCGGTGGCGACGTTCTCGCCCAGCCTGAAGGCGGAGTAGTCGGTCATGCTGATGGCCAGCTGTCCGCCGCCGCGCTCGAGGTCGCCGAGCAGGTGCTGCAATCCGTCGATCAGGTTGCGTCCGCCCGAGTCCACGGTTGCCTTGAGCACCTCCGGATTGGTGAAGACGAAGTTGGTCGGCGCCAGGGCGTCCACGAACTGGCGCGTGAAGAAGCGCACCTTGCGCGCGGTCTGTGGATCCAGGCCCTCTACTTCGCTCACCGTGCGCTGGATGTTCTGCGACGCGAGCAGGTAGGACTGCTTGATGTAGTCGAACAGAAAGTTGTTCTGCCAGGCTTCGTTCTTGAAGCGGTTGTCCGCCTTGGCGTCCACCACCGGCTCCGGCTGTCCCCCCAGCCAGCGCGCCATCGCGGCGTGCCACAGCCGCATGCCATCGTGCCACAGCCGCATCTGCGCTTCGGCCAGCACCATCGGGTTGGCCATCAGCTTGCGCGTCAGCTCCATGAAAGCGTCGGTCACGCCTACGTCATCGGCCGGCAGTGCAGCCTTGCCCTGCTGCGCGCGCTCGAGGAACTCGGCTGCCACGCGCTGGCTCTGGCGCGTGATCTGGGCAAATGCCTCGGCCAGCTCTTCGGGCGTGGGAGGCGTCGGCGATGCAGGAGGCTGAGGTGTGGCCATGGCTGGTGGTCCGGGAGTGGTCAGTGGGTACGGGTGAAGCGCAGCACGCCGTCGGCGCCTTCGCTGCGCGTCAGCCGCGTCTGCCTGTGCAGGTGGTTCAGATGCGCGATCGCCTCACCCATGGCGAAGGACATCTGGTGATCGTCCAGCGCGCGGCGGAACAGCACCGGTACGATGTCCGCAGCGCTCATCGACTGCACGCACGCCTCCAGCACCTCGTTCAGACGCTCGGCGTGATGCACGTGCAGGGCGGCTATGCGCTCGCGCGCGCCGCGAAATGGCAGGCCATGCGAAGGCAGCACCAGGGTGTCGGCGGGCAGCTGGGCGAAACGATCGAGCGAAGCCAGGAACTGCGCAACCGGATCGGCCTCCGGCTGCTCCGACCATACGCTGACGTTGGTGCTGATCTTCGGCAGCAGCATGTCGCCTGCGATCAGCACGCCCAGCTGCGCGCAGTAGAGCGCGGCATGTTCCGGTGCATGACCGTAGCCGACCATCACCTGCCACGTGTGACCGCCGATCACGACGTGCTCGCCTTCCATCAGGCGCTGGAACGTGAAGGGCGGCTGACAGATTCCGCGACGATAGCTGTGTGGATGCTTGCGCATCGCCTCCTCGCGTGCGGCCTCCAGTCCATGCCGGCGATAGAGCGCGAGCTGGTCCTCGCGCCGATGGCCGGGCAGCTCGCTGTAGGAGACATGCGCCATGAGGAATTCGCCTTCCGTCATCCACAGCGGCGCTTCCAGCTCCTGCGTGAGCCAGCCGGCGAGACCGACGTGATCGGGATGATAGTGGGTGACCAGCACGCGCGCCACGCGCGCGCCGCCCAGCAGGCGGGTGAAGTGCTGCGTCCACAGATCGCGGGTGATGTCGGTGTTCAGGCCGCAATCGATCAGGGTGAAGGCGCCGTCGCCGTCGCGCAGGGCCCACAGATTGATGTGGTCGAGCGCGAAGGGCAGCGGCATGCGCAGCCAGAACACGCCAGGGGCCACTTCGATGGTGTGACCGGCCTCCGGCGGCTGGGAGAATGGAAAACGCAACGATGCCGCGGGTGCGAGCACCGGCGATACTGCCGACTGGTTCATGGGGATCAGGCCGGAACGATGGCCTTCGAGCAAAGAAGCATGGTAAACCATTCATGTGCCTCACGCATGCCGATGCTGCGATGCGGCATCCATCGTGTTTCCGGAGATCGAAAAGATGAAGCCGAAGGACACCGTTTCCCCGCCGGCCGCTGCGTACACATCCTGGCCGGGGCTGGATTTCGCGCTGGGCGAGACCCTGGACATGCTGCGCGAATCGGTGCAGCAGTTTGCCGCGACCGAGATCGCGCCGCACGCCGCGGCCATCGACCGCAGCAACGAGTTCCCCATGGACCTGTGGCGCAAGCTCGGTGCGCTCGGCCTGCTCGGCATCACCGTGGACGAGGACTACGGCGGTGTGGCGATGGGCTATCTCGCGCACATCGTGGCCATGGAGGAGATCAGCCGTGCTTCTGCCGCAGTGGGATTGTCCTACGGCGCACACTCCAACCTGTGCGTGAATCAGATCCGCCGCAACGGCAATGCTCAGCAGAAACGCCGCTACCTGCCCAGGCTGGTCTCGGGCGAGCACGTGGGCGCGCTCGCCATGAGCGAGCCGAACGCCGGCTCCGACGTGGTGAGCATGCGCCTGCGCGCCGAGCGCAAGGGCGATCGCTATGTGCTCAACGGCAGCAAGATGTGGATCACCAACGGCCCTGATGCCGATGTGCTGGTGGTGTACGCCAAGACCGACGCAAACGCCGGCGCGCGCGGCATGACCGCATTCCTGGTGGAGAAGGGGTTCAAGGGATTCTCCACCGCCCAGAAGCTCGACAAACTCGGCATGCGCGGCTCCAACACCTGCGAACTGGTGTTCCAGGATTGCGAAGTGCCCGAGGACAACGTCCTCGGACAGGTGGGCAAAGGCGCGAATGTGCTCATGAGCGGACTGGATTTCGAGCGCGCGGTGCTGTCCGGCGGGCCGCTGGGCATCATGCAGGCATGCATGGACGCGGTCATTCCCTATGTGCACGAGCGCGTGCAGTTCGGTCAGTCGATCGGTGAGTTCCAGCTGATGCAGGGCAAGCTCGCCGACATGTACAGCACCATGAACGCGTGCAAGGCCTACGTCTACGCAGTGGGGCGTGCCTGCGACGCAGCAGCCACGCCCGAAGCGGTGCGCGCGCTGCGCAAGGACGCGGCCGGCGCGATCCTGTACTCGGCGGAGAAGGCGACGTGGATGGCCGGCGAAGCGATCCAGGCGCTGGGCGGCAACGGCTACATCAACGACTACCCGACCGGCCGCCTGTGGCGGGACGCGAAGCTGTACGAGATTGGCGCCGGCACCAGCGAGATTCGCAGATGGCTGATCGGCCGCGAGCTGTTCGAGGATACGAAGTGAGGCGAACAAGTATCGCACACGCGATACTTGTTCAGAGCTTCCCTGAAGTGAAGATGAAATCTTCGTCGATCTGGATGGCGCGAGCGCGAACGATCGTCACTACATGGACCGAGGCGGAATGCATGCCGCTGGTCTATCCTTGACGCATGGTTGTACGCCCCTTAGGATTGCGCAAAACATCAACTCGAATGGGGGAGACCTTAGTCATGTTCACGTCACCTTACAAAGCAGGTCTCACCACCGTCGCAGCACTCATCGGTGCCGGTGCAGCGCTGCCTGTGTCAGCGGGGGAAATACCGGTCAGCGTGCCATGGACTGGGCCCGATTCTTTCTATATCGCCGGGCCGGCAGGCACCATGGTGTCGATCGACTTTCTCCCGATCACCAATGTGATCGGCTTCCAAGGAATCGATCGGGGCGTCGTCGATTTCATGGAATTCATGTGGTCGCTCGTCGTGCGCCTCGACGATGTCTGGACGCCGATCTATACGCTCGACCTCGGCAATAGCATGGGGAACAACATCGACCTCGCCACGACTGTCGAGGCGGTCAGCTTTGCCACACTCGGTATCCCGTCGCCTGCCACGCTTACCGGTATCGGCTTTGCTGTCGACGGCGATGAAGCCGACTTTTCCGGGCTGGATGGTGCCCTCTTCACCTTCACCCGTGAAGTCAATGCAGTACCGAGTCCCGGCAGCCTGCCGCTGCTTGCTGCCGCGGTCGGTGCGTTCGGCGTGGTTCGCCTGCGCCGCGCGCGGCAACACTGATTCCCTTCAGCTCCAGGGCATAGCCTGATCCACGCGGTTCCACGCAGCGCCGTTCCGACGGTCTGCTGGCCTGCCTTGCCGCCGCCGCCGGCGGCCAATGTGCTGGCCTTGCAGGCGCAGCTGCAGGCCAGCGAGCGCTGGCCGCTGCCCGACTTGCGGCGCCGGCAGTTCGCACAGCTTGCCCTGCTGCTTGCGCACGCCGATGCCGAGGCTCCCCTGCAACACGGGCGTTTGCGTGCATCCGGCTATCGGGGGGCGGAAACCGACCTCGAGACGTTCTGGCCGCACATCCCGATCCTGACGCGCGCCGAGCTGCAGGCGGCGGATGACGCGGCGTTCGCCGTCAGGCTGCCGCCTGGCCACGGCAAGATCGGCGGCAGTGCCACCAGCGGCTCCACCGGCATGCCGCTGCGTTTGCGCAAGACCGAGCTGGCGCAGTTCATGGCAGATGCCCAGGCGTTGCGGCTGCAATCCTGGCATGGCCTCGACTTCACCGCGACGCTGGCCGGAGTGCAACACGATCCGTCCGGCAACTCCGCCTATCCCGCTGGATTCAGCGCCCCGGGGTGGGGCGGCCATGCCGGCGCTGCGTTCGCCACCGGTTCGGCGCATCGGCTGGGTGTTCCGACACCGGTCGCCGAACAAGCGGAGTGGATCGCCCGTATCGAGCCCGCCTACCTGGTGAGCTTTCCGTCCAACCTCGGCGGCCTCGCGCGTCATTGCCGCGAGCACGGTCTCGCCTGGCCCTGGCTGCGATCGGTCTTCACCCGCGGCGAAGTCGTGGACCCGGCGCTGCGCACGCTGTGCCGCGAGGTGTGGAACGTTCCCGTGGTCGATTGCTACAGCGCCGAGGAGGCTGGCGTGCTCGCGTTGCAATGCCCGGACGCGGACTGCTACCACGTCGCGGCCGAGAGCGTGCTGCTGGAGGTGGTGGACGAGGCAGGCCGCGCCTGCGGTCCCGGCGAAACCGGCCACGTGCTGGTGACGCCCTTGCACAACTTCGCCATGCCGCTGATCCGCTGTGCCATCGGCGACTATGCCGAAGTCGGATCGCCGTGCGCCTGCGGACGCACCTTGCCCACTCTCACGCGCATCCTCGGACGCAGCCGTGCGCGTTTGCTGCTGCCTTCGGGCGAGCGGCGCTTCCCCTACAACCCTGCCCGCATATTCTCTCGCTACCCGGCCATCCAGCAATACCAGATCGTGCAGCGATCGCCAGAGCTGGTGGAGCTGCGCCTGGTCGTGCGCGAGCGGCTCGGCGCCGGGGCCGAGGCCGATCTGACCAACGTGCTGGCCAATGCCTTGGGCCACGCCTTTCCGCTGCGTTTCGTCTACGTCGATTCGATTCCACGCGGGCCGGATGGTAAGTTCCACGATATCCTCTGCGAGGTGCCGGAGCCGGATTGAAGGCGGGAGGAAAGGGCACCGCCTGGCGCCATCCCGGCTTCGGGGAACCGCGTGTCGTGGCCCGGCCGCAGATCGACCTGAGCGTTGTACGGCGGCACAGGAGCATGCGTCTGCGGCAATCCTCCTGCGCTATGATCGAGAGGAGTTCCAGCTTTCCCGCCTGCCCGTCATGCCTCTGCCGCAACCTGATTTCCCGCCCGCCACGTACGAGGGACTTGCACCCACCATCGCCCGCGCCCTGCTCGAAGGCTTCGACAAGCACTATCGCCTGTTCCGCGCGATCAGCCGCGCGGCCAAGGAGCGCTTCGAGACCGGCGACTGGCCGGCGGTGCGGCGCGCGCATGCCGAGCGCATCCAGTTCTACGACGATCGCGTGAAGGAGGCGGTGGAGCGCCTGCAGCGCGAGTTCGACACCGATCATTTGCCCGACCGGTTGTGGCAGGAGATCAAGCTGCAGTACGTCGGCATGCTGACCGACCACAAGCAGCCCGAGCTGGCGGAAACCTTCTTCAACTCGGTGAGCTGCAAGATCCTGCACCGCACCTATTTCCACAACGACTGCCTGTTCGTGCGCCCGGCGGTGTCCACCGAGTACCTGGAGGCCGATCCGCCGTCCTATCGCAGCTACTACCCGCTGCGTGATGGCCTGCGCGCGGTGTTGCGCCAGATCCTGCGCGATTTCGATCTGCGCGTCGGTTTCGACGATCTGGACCGCGATCTGCGCTACGTGCTGCGCGCGGTGCGCGAGCGGCTGCCGCGACCGTTGCGGCTGGAAGCGAACCATCAGCTGCAGGTGCTCAACGCGCTGTTCTACCGCAACCAGCGCGCCTATCTCATCGGCAAGATCGTCAACGGCAACCTGGAGCAGCCGCTGGCGATTCCGATCGTGCACGCCGGCAGCGGTGCCGGCCTGCGCCTGGACGCCGCACTGCTGGATTCGCGCGAGATCGCGCCGCTGTTCGCGTTCAACCGCGCCTACCTGATGGTCGACATGGAGGTGCCATCGGCCTACGTCGACTTCCTGTCCAGCATGATGCCTGGCAAGCCCAGGGCCGAGCTGTACACCGCGCTGGGCTTGCAGAAGCACGGCAAGACACTCTTCTATCGCGACTTCCTGCATCACCTGAAACACTCCACCGACCGCTTCGTGATCGCCCCCGGCATCCGTGGCCTGGTGATGATCGTGTTCACCCTGCCGTCCTATCCGTACGTATTCAAGGTCATCCGCGACAACATCGCGCCGTCCAAGAGCATCGACCGTCAGACGGTCAAGGAGAAGTACATGCTGGTCAAGCGCCACGATCGCGTCGGGCGCATGGCCGACACGCTGGAATACACCGATGTAGCCTTTCCGCGCGAACGCTTCACGCCCGAGCTGATCGACGAGCTGCGGCGCGAGGCGCCCTCGCTCTACGAGGAAGACGGTGACAGCATCATCGTCAAGCACCTGTACATCGAGCGGCGCATGACGCCGCTCAATCTCTACCTGGACGTTGCCAGTCCCGTGCAGGCCGCGGCAGCAGTGCGCGACTATGGCAACGCCATCAAGGAACTGGCCTCGGTCAACATCTTCCCCGGCGACATGCTGTTCAAGAATTTCGGGGTCACGCGCGGCGGGCGGGTGGTGTTCTACGACTACGACGAGATCGCCTACATGACCGAGATCAGCTTCCGGCACATCCCGCCGCCGCGTACGCCCGAGGACGAGATGGCCGCGGAACCTTGGTATGCTGTGGCGCAGAATGACGTGTTTCCGGAGGAGTTCGGGCCTTTCCTGCTGTCCGGCGACAAGATCCGCCCGCACTTTCTCGCGCATCACGGTGATCTGCTTTCCCCCGAGTACTGGAACCGGGTGCAGGCGCAGGTCGCGCGCGGCGAGATCGCGGATGTCTTTCCCTATGCCGGCGAGGCGCGCTTCGAAACACGGTTTGCGCCAAAAGACTAGGGAAGCTCTGCACGAGTATCCCGTGCAGAGCTTCCCCTAGCCGGCGTCCGGCATCGCCCGCCTGCGGCCATCGTACGTCGCAGGCTGCGATCCATGCGGTTTCAGGAGGTGACGATGAGTGACCCGGTGGTGATCGTCGGTGCTGCCCGCACACCGATGGGAGCGATGCAGGGCGAATTGAAGGACTTTGCTGCTTCGGAGCTGGGTGCAGTGGCGATCCGTGCCGCGGTCGAGCGCGCCGGGGTGCAGTCCGACCAGATCGAGGAAGTCATCATGGGTTGCGTGCTGCCCGCAGGCCAGGGCCAGGCGCCGGCGCGTCAGGCGGCACTGGGCGCCGGCCTGCCGCTGGGCGCCGGCTGCACCACCATCAACAAGATGTGCGGCTCGGGCATGAAGGCGGCGATGTTCGCCACCGACATGCTGCTCGCCGGCAACAACGACATCATGCTCGCCGGCGGCATGGAGTCCATGAGCAACGCCCCCTACCTGCTGCCCAAGGCGCGCGGCGGCTACCGCATGGGCCACGGCCAGGTGATGGACCACATGTTCCTCGACGGCCTGGAAGACGCCTATGACAAAGGGCGCCTGATGGGCACCTTCGCCGAGGACTGCGCAGGCAAGTTTCAGTTCACGCGCGAGCAGCAGGATGCGTTCGCCATTGCCTCGCTGGAGCGTGCGCAG
>JAHCKU010000380.1 GCA_026125625.1 Burkholderiales bacterium
AAGGACTTCGATCGGACGGGGCATACGAATCTCCAGGAACTACGCCATAGTGCATAGATTGCCATAACCCTGAACACGGGTCGACGCGGTCGATCGTCGAGCGATCATGACGCGCGATGAACTCGGGGGTGATCGCCTCGTAGCCATTCGAGGGGTCGTTCGCGGCCATCCATCCCGTCTCTACATCGTGGTGGTCGCGGCGTCACTCGGATCAGCGTTTGCAGTAGACGCCCGCCATGCCGCCACCATCGAGGCACCCATTGTCGGTGATGGTCAGCGTGCTTTGATCACCGCTTATGGCAACGAGAACCTGCTTGCCATCGACGCTGTAAATGCCCAATGCTGTTTCTTCACCATCGACGGCTCTTACCTCGTTCCCGGGACCGAACACGAGCTTGTCCACCCATGAACCTGGTTGGCCGATGTATTCGCCGGAGAGTGCGCCGCTATCGCTACCCCCGCAGGCCGTAAGTCCAACAACCAGTGCAAGCAGTATGGATCCCTTGAACGTTTTCATATTCTCATCCAGTACTCAGGTTGATAAAAATGACTGCAGTCACGCAGCCGCTTGGCTAACGACTCGACGCAGAGGATCGCTGCTCTTCAGGCGATCTGCGCAGCAGCACCCCGTTGCGCAACGCTGCGTCCTACGATCATTGCCACGATGGCGCCAAGGAGCAGGCAGGCCCCGAGGAAGATCAGACCGGCTTGGAAGCCGCCGGCATTGTCCTTGAGCCAGCCCACCATGAAGGGACCGACGAAGCCGCCGAGATTGCCGACGGAATTGATGAACGCGATACCGCCGGCAGCCGCCACGCCGGTCAGATAGCTGGTGGGCATTGCCCAGAACACCGGCTGCGAGCAGTACATGCCGACGGCCGCAAACGTCATCGCCACCAACGCCAGCACCGGCGATCCGATGAACGCACTGCTCACCATGCCGATCGCCCCCAGCGCCAGCGCACCCGCGCAGTGGAACACGCGCTCGCCCGTCTTGTCCGAGTGGCGCGACCACAGCACCATGCAGATGGTCGCGATGAGATAAGGAATCGCCATGATCAGTCCGATGCGGAAGCTGTCGGTGACGCCCATGCCCTTGATGAGCTGTGGCATCCACAGGCTCAGGCCATAAATGCCGATGGCGAGTGAGGTGTAGACCACGGAAAACAGCAGCACCTTGGGATTGCCGAGCGTCTGCCACAGCGAGAGGTGCTTGGTTTCGACACGCGATTCGGCCTCGCGCTCCAGCTTGGCGCGCAGATGCGCTTTCTCGGCATCGGTGAGCCAGCGCGCCTTGTCGGGGGTGTCGACCACCACGCGCAGGCAGAGGTGGGCCATCAGGAGGGTCGGCATGCCCTCGACGATAAACAGCCAGCGCCAGCCGGGATAGCCCGCTAGGCCGTCGAAGTACTTCAGGATCAGACCGCCGAGCGGAGCGGCGATGGTATTGTTGAGCGGGCTGATGATCAGGAACAGACCGAAGATGCGGCCGCGGTACTCCGCCGGGAACCACAGTGTCAGATAGTAGATCACGCCGGGGAAGAAACCGGCCTCCGCGACGCCGAGCAGAAAGCGGGTCACGAAGAAGCTCACGTCGCCGGTGATGAAGCCCATCGCGACTGCGAAGAAACCCCAGGTGATCATGATGCGTGCGAACCAGAGCCGGGCGCCGACCTTGGCCAGGATCATGTTGCTGGGCACTTCGCCGATGAAGTAACCGATGAAGAACAGCCCTGCGCCCCAGCCATACACGGTTGCCGTGAATCCCAGATCGGCGTTCATGGTCAGCGCCGCCAGGCCCACGTTGAGGCGATCGATGATGCAGATCAGGTAGGCAACCAGCAGGAACGGCAGAACCCGCCATGCCATCTTGCGTATCAGCGCTCTTTCTTCCGCTGCAGTCATGTCGCTCCTCTCCCCTTCTTGTCGCTGGTCAGGTCGGCTTTTTCGTATCTGTGGCGTGCCTCTCCGCACGTTGGAGCAGATCAGTCACGCCATCGATCGCATCCTTGCGGAACTGCTCACAGCCCTCTTCCAATCCGGATTGAAGGCGCGAAAGATTACTCCGGGCATCGAGCATCCAGACTCGCGTGGTCTCTGGCAGACATCCTTCCTCGGCGAGATCACGAAGCTGGAGTCGTACGCTCGCACGTAGCGAGATACCGTGGTTCTTGGCTTCATGCCAGACTGCTTTGAGATATTCCGGGAGATCGACCCCGCGCTGCTCGTACCCTGCGACGAGGGAATCTACGGCGCCATCTAGAATCTCGATTGCTGCATCGTCGTCTTTCCGCCCCGCTGCCAGACAGATGTCGAGTGCATGCTTGATTTTCTGAACGTCGGCCCACGCACTCGAGACTGATGCGAGGACCGGTTTGGCTGCCTCCGAGCCGGCCTGCAATGCCGCGACTGCCTTTTGTGTGGCAGCTTGCCGCCTTGTCGTCCTGCTGGATTGCCACAGGGCCAAGGCAGCTACGAGAAGGCTCGCGATGCTCGAGCCCAGAGCAACGATGATTTCCTTCTCCATGCAGGTTGCAGATCGTGGCGGTTGAAGGTGGCCCAACGTCGTGTTCAGCGGCCGGGGCCGAAAGCGCATGATACGGTGACTCTGCCTCATCAGCAGGCAACGGCGTTACTCTCTCGGACGATGACTCCCACTCTGGCGTCGAGCCGTTGAATTCACTGGCCGCCAAGTGCAGCTTTCTGGCCGGTCCAGTGGAGCAAAAAATTGGGGCTAGAGACCGATACCCATTACCTCTACAAATGATTTCTCAATACGCGAAAAGCGCACAGTACCAAACGATAACTTCTGCCCATTGGCAATCATGTCTGGCATTCGAATCTCAAAGCATTCCGGTGCTCCTGGCAGTCTGATTTGCGCGGAATAGGACCAGAGGCCCATTTCCGCATCTTTAGGATTGATTTCATCACGCTGAAAGCCCTCGAGTACAGATGTAGGAGGCACTTCCGAGTTTTGATCCACGGGAAAGTCTGGAATCTGGATATCTTGCCAAGACTGTGAATCGCATACTGAAAATTGAAGGCTTGCACTCATCAACTGTATGGATACTCCAGGTCTAGGCCTCAAATGCACAATTAGTGTTGTCTCTTGAAACACGCGAGGTAACAGGTAAAAGTATCCTAGCGTTTCGTCCGGATAATAGAAGTTGAGGTAAGGTTCATCGCCTTTGATGGTGCCGTAACCGGCAGGCACATAGAACTGATCCCTTGTTACTATGGGTATACAACTAGTAGTCAGAAATGCGAGAAGAAACGCGGAAAGCATACGCCAGACCGCATTGGAATACGTCCTTGTTCCTGAGTTGTTCGTGGCCATCTGTTCGGTTGGGTTTTCTAGATTAGCTCAGGTGTTACGAGCAGGAGCTGTTGCTCGGTTTCGATCAGTAGAAAACGA
>JAHCKU010000381.1 GCA_026125625.1 Burkholderiales bacterium
CGCCCGGTAGTGCACGTCGCGTGCGATATCGGCGACGTCGTAGATCTTGCCCGCCGGCACCTCGGCCCTGGCCAGCAGCGTCAACGCCTGCTCCAGATCCACGCTCGCAGCCCAGGCAGCGATGACTGCCTCCAGCTCTTCGGCGCGCTGCACGCGCCCGGCGTTGTCTGCCAGCGTTGCGTCGTGCGCCAGGTCCTCGCGTCCGATCGCCAGCATGAAGCGCTTGAAAATGCTGTCGCCGTTGGCGCCGATCACCAGATACTTGCCGTCGCGCGTGGTGTAGGTGTTGGAGGGTACGATGCCCGGCAGCGCGGCGCCGCTGCGCTCGCGCACGAAGCCGGCCACGTCGTATTCCGGCAGCATGCTTTCCATCAGGCTGAACACGGCCTCGTACAGCGCCACGTCCACCACCTGCCCGCGACCGCCGTTGCGGCTGCGGGCATGCAGCGCAATCAGCGCGCCGATGGCACCGTACATCGCTGCCACTGAATCGCCCAGACTGATGCCGGCACGCACCGGCGGACGGTCCGGATAGCCGGTGACGAAGCGGATGCCGCCCATGGCCTCGCCGATCGCACCGAAGCCCGGCTGGTCGCGGTATGGTCCGCTCTGGCCGTAGCCGGACAGGCGCACCATGATCAGCCCGGGGTTGAGCGCGGACAGTTGCTCCCAGCCCAGCCCCCACTTCTCCAGGGCGCCGGGGCGGAAGTTCTCGACCACGATGTCGGCCTTCTGCACCAGACGACGCACCACTTCCTGCCCTGCAGGGAGGCGCAGGTTCGCGGTTACGGACTTCTTGTTGCGGGCTTGCACCGACCACCACAGCGACGTGCCCTGGTGCAGCTTGCGCCAACGGCGCAGCGGATCGCCGCCTTCGGGCGCCTCGATCTTGATGACCTCCGCGCCGAACTCCGCCAGGATGCGTGCGCAGAACGGGCCGGCGATCAGCGTCCCGAGCTCGACGACGCGCAGTCCGGCAAGCGCCCCACTCACGCTGCGAACTCGCGCAATACCTGACCCGCGTTGGGCGCTTCCGGCAGGATGCCTTCGTCGTCGGCGACCTGCACGCCATTGACCCATACGCCATGCACGCCGCGCGCGGGCGTATGCAGACGCGAGGCACCCGCCGGCAGATCGTAGATGCGACGCGCGGCGCCGCGGCCGACCTTGGCCGGGTCGAGCAGCAGCAGATCCGCATGCGCGCCCTCGACGATGCGGCCGCGATCACGGATGCCGAAGGCATCGGCGGGATGGCTGGTCAATCGCCGTACCGCCTGCTCGAAGGGCATCAAGCCTTTGTCACGCACCCAGTGACCGAGAAAATGCAGGCCGAAGCCGGCATCGCACAGGAAGGTCAGATGGGCGCCGGCATCGGACAGGGACAGCATGCCATGCTCGTCGCACAGCATGCGACCCACCGCCTCTTCGTCGGAGTTGAGCAGGGTGGCCGTGAATACGGTGTCGAGCTTCTCCGCCAGGGAGAGATCGAGCAGGAAATCCATCGGATGCACGCCGCGCTCGGCGGCCAGCTGCGACAGCGGCTGGCCTTCGTAGTGCGCGTTTTCGGGAAGTGCAGCCTGACGCACGAAGATCTTGTCCCACTCGCCGTTGAACATGCGCCGCGCACGGCGCGCCAGCTCACGCTTCACGCCGTCGCGGAAGGCAGAATCACGGTACAGTGCCGCGGCCTGCTCACCATGCAGGGCCATGGCCGGCTGCCACGAGGTCAGACCCTCGAACACATACGGCTCGTGCATGGTGAATTCGAACACCAGCGGGGTGCACGCGACCGCACCGTACAGGCGGCGTCCGCGCCGGCACGCGGCGGCGATGTTGTCCAGATCCTCGAACGTGGCTTCGGGCGCCATGTTGCTGTGAAGCAGCGCCGCCACCACGAACGGCCGGCCGGCGAGCGCAGACAATTCCTCTATCCAGGGCACCGGGGTGGAACCGGCCTTGGTCATCATCAGCACGCCGTGTCCGACTTCGCGCAGGCTGCCGCACAGCGCTTCCATCTCCGCCTTGTCCGCCAGCCGTGAAGGCATGGGGATGCCATTCTCGCCGTTGTGCTGAAAAGAGGTGGTGGTGCTGAAGCCGACCGCACCCGCGCGCATCGCATCCAGCACGATGGCACGCATGCGCGCCACTTCCTCCGCAGTCGCCGCCCGACGCGGAGCGTCCTCCCCGAGCACATAGGTACGCACCGAGGAATGGCCGACGAAGCAGGCCACGTTCGGGCCCACGCCGCGGTGCTCGAGCATGTCGAGATACTCGGGAAAGCTCTGGAAGTCCCAGCGGATGCCGGCGCGCAATGCGTCCAGTGACATGCCCTCGACGTGCGTGAGATTGCGCATGACCAGATCGCGGTCGTCGGGCCGGCATGGCGCGATGGTGAATCCGCAGTTGCCCATGATCAGCGTGGTCACGCCCATCGCGGGCGAGGGATTGGCCATCGAATCCCAGGTGATCTGCGCGTCGTAGTGCGTGTGGGTGTCGACGATGCCGGGCATCAGCACCAGCCCGTCGGCATCCACCACCTCACGCGCCGCCCCCAGATCCCTGCCAACGGCGGTGATGCGGCCCTCGCGCACTGCCACATCGGCGCGGCGCCCCTCGCTGCCGAGGCCGTCATGAACCGTGGCAGCGCGTATCAGCAAGTCGTGCATGTTCTCGTATCTCCGTGGTGCATCAGGCTAGTACTTGATGGAGCGAATCTCGAGCTCGGCCTCGCCCGCGGGGCGATGCCATTTGACCGTGTCACCCACGCGTGCGCCGATGAGCGCATGCGCAAGCGGTGCCTGCCAGCTGATCTTGCCGGTATGCACATCCGCCTCGTCGTCGCCGACGATCTTGAAGCGATGCACGCGGCCCTCGCTATCCTGCGCCTCGACCGTGGCACCGAAGTGGACTTCATCCTGCGGCTCCTTGCTGGTGTCCACCAGGATGGCACTGTCCAGCCGCTGCGAGAAGTAGCGCAGGTCGCGCTCGATGGCGGTCAGGCGCGGCTTGTCGAAATCTTCCTGCGCCGCCTTGAGCGCGGCGTGCTGATGGCTCAGCTCGTCGTAGCGCTGGCGCAGGCCGGCAAGCCCCTCTGCGGTGACGTAGTTGGGGTGCGGGCTGATCGGCCGCTCGGGAAGCTCCTCACCGGACAGCTCGCTGTCATCGCCCTTGACGAAGGCACGGCTCATCTTCACTCCTCCACTTCACGTCGCGGCTGTACCGGACATCCTCGATCCACCGCTGCAACGCGCATTCGTCTCCGCTGCGCATCGCCTCCCTGCCGATCGAGGCGGTCAATGATCCTGTTCGCGCCTGGCGGGCTGACCCGCCCCGTTTTCGGCCGAATGTCCTTCGGAAGCGTTGGTCAGGTTCAGCTCCAGCCCCACCAGAGCGATTGCCCCACCGTGGT
>JAHCKU010000382.1 GCA_026125625.1 Burkholderiales bacterium
ACGGCCGATTCCGCCTGGCGGCGGAACTGCTTCATCATGCGCGACAGACCGGACGGCCTGGGTGCGTCCGCCGGCCGCGACGACTGCCCTGAAACGTTCGCGCCGGCCGAGAACGGCGGCTGCGGCTGCCACAGGATCAACCCCTTGAAGCCACGCTCGGCTTCCTCCAGGGCCTGCATCACACCATCGATCACGTCCTCGGAGATGGTGTTCATCTTGGTCCTGAAGCTGAGCACGCCGATGTCGTCCCCGGTGCTCCACATGCGCACCGCCGGCGTCTCGAATACGGTCTGGCCGTATTCATTCGCTTCGCCCACCAGACGATCCGGAAACGCCTGGCGGCGATAGACCGGCAGCGTAGAGCGCGCCACCATACCGCGCCGCGTCGGGCTGTACGAGCCTGCAGGCTCGTGCATCACGTGACGCGCGGGGTCGCGCACCCACTCGGGCAGCGGGGCGCTGCTCATCGCCTCGCCGGCGCAGATGTCCTGCTCGATCCAGCCCGCCATGCGTGCCCATCCTGCCGCCTGCCAGGTTTCGAACGGACCCTGGCTCCAGCCGAAGCCCCAGCGCATGGCCAGATCGAGATCGCGTGCGCTGTCCGCGATTTCGCTCAGGTGCACCGCGCAGTAATGCAGCATGTCGCGCAGGCATGCCCCCAGGCAACGCGCCTGCGGATGCGTGCTGGCGCGCAGCTTCTCGAAGCGTTCCGCAACGTCCGGCGTCTTGAGGATTTCCACCACCCCGGCATCGGCTTCCCCGGCCGCGGCGCGATAGTCCATGGTCGTGCGCTCCAGCACCTCGATGTCGCGCCCGACCTTGCGATAAATACCGCGCTGCGACTTCTGTCCCAGTGCGCCCTGATCGAGCAGGGCGCGATACCACGCAGGCAGATCGAAATGCCGGTGCCACGGATCGCCGGGCAGCCCCTGACGCATGGTATCGACCACGTGCGCCAGCGTATCCAGTCCGACCAGATCGGCGGTGCGGTAGGTCGCGCTCCTGGGGCGCCCGATGAGCGGGCCGGTGAGCGCATCCACGACGTCGAAGCTGAGATCGAAGGCAGCGGTGTGGTGGAACGCCGCCAGGATCGAGAACACGCCCACGCGGTTGGCGATGAAATTAGGCGTGTCCTTGGCACGGATCACGCCCTTGCCCATTGCAGTGGTGAGGAACCCCTCCAGACGGTCGAGCATGCGCGCGTCGCTTTCGCGCGCGGGAATCAGCTCGACCAGATACATATAGCGCGGCGGATTGAAGAAGTGCACGCCGCAGAAACGGGAGCGTACGTGCTCGGGCAGCGTCTGTGCCAGCGCATCGATCGACAATCCCGAGGTGTTGCTGGTGAACACCGCCTCATCGTTCAGGAACGGCGCCACGCGGGCATACAACGCGATCTTGACGTCCATGCGCTCGGCAACCGCCTCGACGATGAGATCGCATTCACGCAGCTTCTCCAGATCCCGGTCGTAGTTGGCCGGCTCGATATGGCCGGCCAGCATGCTCGCCGCCAGCGGGTTGGGGTCGAGCTTGTGCAGCCCCTCGATCGCCCGACGCACGTTGGCGTCGGGATCACCATTCGGGGCTGCCAGCTCGAACAGGACCACGGGCACGCCGGCGTTGGCGAAATGCGCGGCGATCTGCGCACCCATCACGCCGGCGCCGAGCACGGCGGCCTTGCGCACGAGAAGTGAAGATGGCTGGTACATCGGCCTGGCTACGGGCGCCGCGTGCGATCAGAACGAGAAGGCGACCTGCGCGCTGATGATGTCGACACTGCTCTCGTATTTGCCGCGCAGCAGACCGCTGCCGGCAATACCCGTGTCTTGATCGTCGTTGATGGACGCGTCCTTCACGAACAGGTGGGCGTAACCGAAGTCCACCGCGATTGCGTTGGTGGGCTTCCATTGCGCGCCCAGCGCCACCCAGGTACGGCTTTCGTCGGGTATACGGGGTGTGCGATAGCGATCGGACACCGGCGTCTCGTCGTAGGCCACGCCACCGCGCAGCTTCCAGGCGTCGTTGAGGCGATAGCTGAGTCCGAAGGACACGCGGAAGCTGTCATCCCAGTTCTCCGGCGTCGATTGCAGCAAGGTACCGTCCTTGCGATAGACGTCCAGCGTCTCGAAGCGGCTCCAGCGCGTCCAGGTCACGTCCCCCATGAAATCCCAGCGCTCGTCGAAACGCTGGAATACGCTCAGTGAGACCGTTTCGGGCAGTGTCGCCTTCGCGTAAATGGGTCCGTCCGGAGCCGCTGCAGGCGGCACCAGCGCCGGGCGCTGGAAGGTGACGTCACCTTCCAGCTTGTGCTTGATGTGCGAACGGTAGGCGACGCCCACGCGCAGATCGGGAGTGAGGGTGAACAACGCACCAACGTTCCATCCGTAACTGCCGGTGTCTTCGCCTTCCACTTTCACCTTGCCGGATCCTGCGATCGGCCCGAAGTTGACCGCGCGCGTCAACTCCGCTTCGGCGCGCTGATAGTTCAATCCGGCGCCCAGTGCGATCCTGTCGTTGACCTTGAATGCCACCGAAGGATTGACGTTGATGGTTTTCACCTCGGACAGCAGCGCCTGGTAACGTCCGATCCAGTCGTCTTCGTATTCGGTCTTCAGGCCGAACGGCGCGTTTACGCCGATACCGAGGCTCAGGCGATCGGTCAACGTCCACGACAGATAGGCATTGGGGACGATCGCCCAATCGCCGGCGTCACCGCCCTCGCCCCCGAGCGCCTTGCCGGTGGGGGCGATCGAGCCGCCGTTGTCGAATTTCGCCCTCGGCCTGATTCCGTGACCCGCGATCACGACCTGGCGTCCGGGGATCATGACCATGCCGGCAGGGTTGAAGTAGATGGTGCTGGCGTCTTCCGCGGCGGCCGCTGCACCGGCATAGGCATTGCCCAGGCCGCTCGCGTTCTGCTCGATGAGCGCGAATCCGGCTGCGCTGCTCACCGCCGGCAACGAGGCGACCAATCCACCCAGAGCCACCGCGATCCCCACTCGTTCGCCCATGTACTTCATGCCTCGTCTCCTCCTCGTGGTTGAAGCCTCGTGTACTTCGTTTCGGCTTCGTTTTCATTCATTGGCTGCTGTCCACCGGACGCGGACGGCGTTGACCATCGACTGCCACATAGGTCAGGGTCGCCTCCGTCACCTTCACCGTGATTTCCTGCTCCAAGCGCCGCTGCGCATACACCTCCACGTCGACGGTGATCGAGGTGCGCCCCACGCGCACGATCTTGGCGTAGAAGCTGACCAGATCGCCGATCAGCACCGGCTGCTTGAACACGAAGGAATTCACCGCGACCGTGGCCACCCGCCCCTTGGCCAGGCGCAGCGCCGGAATGCTGCCGGCGACGTCGACCTGCGACATGATCCAGCCGCCGAAGATGTCGCCCGAGGGGTTGGC
>JAHCKU010000383.1 GCA_026125625.1 Burkholderiales bacterium
ATCCCGGTCCAGCCGCTCTGCCTGACCTGTCACGGCGCGGAGGCTGCCATGCCGGAATCGGTGAAGCAGCGACTGCGCGAGGACTATCCACACGACCGCGCCACCGGCTATCAATCCGGTCAGGTGCGTGGCGCGGTGACGGTGAAGACCTTCCTCGGCCCGTAACGGCACAGGCCATGTCGACGATGTGACGACCCGGCTGGATCCCTGCGGCGCCCGGGCAGGCGATCAGGCGCGCTTGCGCGCAACCAGGTCGATCAGCGCGGAACGGCCGACATGCTTGGTCCCCTCCGCCAGCACGTCTTCGTGCTCGTGCAGACGCACGATATCGAGATCGCCGAACGCCTGGCGCAGCATGGCCTCGGTATACAGGTGTTCCACCTGCGGCGGCCCACCGGTTCTGAATTCCAGCTGCCCAGGCGTGTAGCCCTGCATCACCAGCACGCCGCCGGGCCGCAATGCACGCTTCATCCCTTCGAACACCAGGGCGCGCTCGGTCGGCGCTGCAAACTGGATGAAAATGGTGACGATGGCGTCGTAACCATGCATTGGCCACGCCCACTTGCGCACATCGGCAAGCTCAAAGTCGACCTGCACGCCACGCTCGGCCGCCAAGCGGCGGGCCTTGTCCAGAGCAAGCGGGGAAACGTCGATGCCGGTGACTTTACAGCCCTGTTGCGCCAGCCACACCGCGTTGCGCCCCTCCCCGGTGGCCACATCCAGCACGCGTGCGCCAGGGAAAAACAGGTCGCGTTGCGACACCAGGAAGCGGTTCGGTTCACGCCCGAAGATGTAGTCCGGCGCGGCGTAGCGCTGGTCCCAGAATTCACGGGCATCGTCGAATCCCTCCGCCATCGCCTCAATCCTCGCAACCAGCCGCGATGAAGGCTTTCACCGCCTGCACGTCGGCGTCCATCACCTCCACCCGCTGCGGCAGTTGCTCGATATCGCGCAGGCTGGCCGGCACCTCGGGATCGCGTCCCAACGCTTCGCGCACCGCGTCGGCGAACTTGGCAGGCAGCGCCGTCTCCAGACAGATCAATGCAACGTCGGCGTCGCGATGTTCGAGTCCCACCTTCAAGCCGTCGGCGGTATGGGTATCGATCATCACGCCGTAGTCCCGATAGACGCGGCGGATGGTGTCCATGCGATCGGCATGCGAGCTGCTGCCGGAGACGAATCCGCAGTCCGCCAGTCGCGGCATCAGGTCGGTACCGCGCAAGTCGAAGCCGCCTCCGCGTTCGACCTGCTGCCACAGGCGCAGCACCTGTGCGGCATCGCCGCCGCTGAGGTCGTAGATGAAGCGCTCGAAATTGGAAGCCTTGGAAATGTCCATCGACGGGCTCGAGGTCTGATGGACCTCCTCGCCCTTGCGCACGCGATAGCGTCCGCTGCGGAAGAATTCATCGAGCACGTCATTCTCGTTGGTAGCGAGAATGAGGCGATGGATCGGCAAGCCCATACGCCGGGCGATGTGACCGGCGAAGATGTTGCCGAAATTGCCCGAGGGAACCGCGAACGACACCGGATCGCCGACGCGATGCGCAACCGCGAAATAGGCCTTGAAGTAGTACACCACCTGTGCAATCACGCGTGCCCAGTTGATGGAGTTCACTGCGCCGATGCGATGGCGTGCCTTGAATTGCGCGTCGCTGCTGACTGCCTTGACCAGGTCCTGGCACTCGTCGAATACGCCGCGAATGCCGATGTTGAAGATATTCTCGTCCTGCAACGCATACATCTGTGCCGTCTGGAACGGGCTCATGCGGCCGTACGGCGAGAGCATGAACACGCGAATGCCGTGCTTGCCGCGCATTGCGTACTCCGCCGCCGATCCGGTGTCACCGCTGGTCGCACCCAGTATGTTGAGGCGCTGCCCGCTGCGGCTCAGCACGTGCTCGAACAGGTTGCCGAGGAACTGCATGGCCAGATCCTTGAACGCCAGGGTCGGCCCGTTGGACAGCTGCAGGATGTGTAGCCCGGGCGCCAGCGTGCGTACCGGGGTGATATCGGCGCTGCCGAATACCTCGCGGGTATAGGTGCGCGCGACGATGTCGCGCAGCTGTGCCTCGGGCAGGTCGTCGACGTAGCGCCGCAACACCTCCAGTGCCAGCGCCGGATAGCTCAGGTCACGCCAGCGGGCGAGTTCTTCGAGCGTGAGGTGGGGGTAGGTTTCGGGCACCACCAGGCCGCCGTCGGGCGCCAGCCCTTCCAGCAGGATTTCGCAGAATCGCCTGGGCGGCATGCCGCCGCGGGTGGACAGATAGCGCATAGTGGCGTTCAGGGGGCCAGCTCTTCCAGCCGGATACGCGTGACCGGAGCGAGGTTGGTCGGCAATTGCTGGATGCGGGCGATGGCTTGATTGACGTTGCGCTCCACGCTCATGTGCGTAAGCATGATGATGTCCACCTGCTCCTCGCCTTCGTCCGGCTCTTTCTGCAGCATGGCATCGATGGAAATGGACAGATCGGCCAGGATACGGGTGATGTCCGCCAGTACGCCGGGACGGTCGAGCACCCGCAGGCGCAGATAGTAGGCGGTGCGCACTGCCTCCATGGGCAGCACCGGCGTGTCGGAGAGCGAATCGGGCTGGAACGCCAGGTGCGGCACGCGGCTCTCCGGATCCGCGGTATGCAGCCGCGTGACGTCCACCAGATCGGCAACCACCGCCGATGCGGTCGGGTCGGCTCCGGCGCCGGCACCGTAGTGAAGCGTCTGCCCCACGGCATCGCCTTTTATCAGTACCGCGTTCATCACGCCCTCGACGTTGGCGAGCAGCCGGCGTGCGGGAATCAAGGTCGGATGCACACGCAGCTCGATCCCTTCCGTCACCCTGCGCGCAATCCCCAGCAGCTTGATGCGATAGCCGAGCTGCTCGGCGTAACGGATGTCCTGCCGCGTCAGCCGCGAAATGCCTTCGGTGTAGGCACGGGCGAACTGCATCGGTATGCCGAAGCCGATCGCTGCCAGTATCGTCAGCTTGTGCGCGGCGTCGATCCCCTCGATGTCGAAGGTGGGATCGGCCTCGGCATAGCCGCGCCGCTGCGCCTCGGCCAGCACCTCGTCGAATCCGGCACCACGGTCACGCATCTGCGACAGGATGAAGTTGCTGGTGCCGTTGATGATGCCGGCGATCCATTGGATACGATTCGCCGTCAATCCTTCCCGCAGCGCCTTGATGATGGGGATGCCTCCGGCAACGGCGGCCTCGAAGGCAACCATCACGCCGCGTTTTTGCGCGGCCGCGAAAATTTCGTTGCCGTGCAGGGCGACCAACGCCTTGTTGGCCGTGACCACATGCTTGCCCTGCTCGATCGCAGCCAGGACCAGCTCACGCGCGAGATCGGTGCCGCCGATGAGCTCGGCAACGATCTCGATATCCGCGTCACGGACG
>JAHCKU010000384.1 GCA_026125625.1 Burkholderiales bacterium
CAGATAGACGTCGGACAGGAACTGCATCTCGACGTGCTCGAAGCCGTTGCCGCCGCAGGTGGGGCAGCGGCCGTTGCCGGAGTTGAAGCTGAAGGTGCCGGCCGTGTAGTCGCGCTCGCGCGCTGTCGGCTCGCGTGCGAACAGCTGTCGAATGGCATCGAAGGCGCCGACGTAGCTCGCCGGATTGGAGCGGGTGGTGCGGCCGATCGGCGTCTGATCCACCATCACCACCTCGGCGATCGACTCGTGGCCGATGAGCGCGCGATGTTCGCCCGGTGCCTCGGTCGGCTTGCCCTTGTGCTTGAGCAGCGCCGGGAACAAAACGTCCTGGACCAGCGTGGACTTGCCCGAGCCGCTCACACCGGTGACGCATACCAGAGCGCCGAGCGGAAAGTCGACATCGACGTCGCGCAGATTGTTGGCGCGCGCGCCGCGCAAGGCGAGCACGCCGGCGTGCGCATCGATGCCGGATCGCCCCGTGTCAGCGGGTTCGTGCGCGGCCGCATCGACCTGCCTGCGCCCGGCCAGATAGTCGGCGGTGAGCGAGCCGGCCATGCCCGGCAGCGCCTGCGGCGGGCCGAAGAACACCACTTCGCCGCCGCGCTCGCCGGGTCCGGGGCCCATGTCGATCAGACGATCGGCCTCCAGCATGATCTGCGGATCGTGCTCGACCACCAGCAAAGAATTGCCGGCATCGCGCAGACGCTTCATGACCTCGATCACGCGTCCCATGTCGCGTGGATGCAGGCCGATGGACGGCTCGTCCAGCACGAACAGCGTATTCACCAGCGAGGTGCCGAGCGCGGTGGTGAGGTTGATGCGCTGCACCTCGCCGCCGGACAAGGTGCGCGACTGCCGGTCCAGAGTCAGATAGCCGAGGCCAACCTGCCCCAGATAGCCCAGGCGTGCGCGGATCTCGGCCAGCAGCAGGTCGGTGGCCTCGTCCATCGGTGACGGCAGCTGCACGCCGGCGAAGAACGTGCGCGTGCGCTCGACCGGCAGCAGCATCAGATCGTGCACGGTGAGGCCGGGCAGGGTGCGCAGCAGTGCTTCGCTGCAGTCCATGCCGCTCGGCCGGAAGCGCTGCACCGGGTCGAGCACACTGTCGGCGTCGGCGCGCGTGCCCAGGCGCCACAGCAAGGCCTCGGGCGTCAGACGCGCGCCGTGGCAGCTCTGGCACGGTGTATAGGCGCGATAGCGCGACAGCAGCACGCGCACGTGCATCTTGTAGCTCTTCGACTCCAGCCATTCGAAGAAGCGGCGCACGCCGTACCACTTGCCCGGCCACGACTTGCTCCAGCTCACCCAGTCGTCGTCGCCTTCCAGCACCCAATGCCGCTGCGTCGGTGACAGCTGCGTGAACGGTACGTCCATCGGCACGCCGGCAAGTGCCGCGTGCTTGGCCATGTCGTCCTGGCATTCGCTGAAGCTCTTGGTCTGCCACGGCTTGATGGCGCCGCCGCCCAGTGTCTTGCTGCCGTCGGGAATGACCAGGCCGAAGTCGATGCCGATCACGCGGCCGAAGCCGCGGCAGGTTTCGCACGCGCCCACCGGCGAATTGAAGGAGAACAGGCTGGGCGTGGGATCCTGGTAGTGGATGTCGCAGTCGGCGCAATGCAGATCGGCCGAGAACTTCCACACCGCCGCACTGCCGGGCTCGAATGCATCGCGCTCCGGGTCGCGCTCGAGGTGGACGCTGACCCGTCCCTGACCCACGCGCAGCGCCGCTTCCAGCGCTTCGATGACGCGTGCGCGTTCGGCCGAAGACAGGCGGAAGCGATCCTGCACCACCTCCAGCAGCGCGCCATCGCGGGCGTGGATGCGCGTATAGCCCTGCTGCTCGAGCAGGGCGCGCACTTCGTCTTGCGTGAAGCTGGCCGGCACGCTCACCGGAAAGGTCACGATCAGGCGCGGATCGCCGGCAGCCTGTGCACGCTCGCGCAGCGTGCGCTCGATCGAGTCCGGCGAATCGCGGCGCACCGGACTGCCGCAGCCGCGGCAGTACAGCCGTGCGGCGCGTGCGAACATCAGCTTGAGGTGGTCGTTCAGCTCGGTCATGGTGCCCACCGTCGAGCGTGAGGTGCGCACCGGGTTGGTCTGATCGATGGCGATGGCGGGCGGGATGCCGTCGATGTGATCCACCGCCGGCTTGTCCATGCGGTCGAGGAACTGCCGCGCGTACGGCGAGAAGGTCTCGACGTAGCGCCGCTGCCCCTCGGCGTACAGCGTGTCGAACACCAGCGAGGACTTGCCCGAGCCGGACACGCCGGTCACCACCACCAGCTGGTTCAGCGGCAGGGACAGATCGAGGTTCTTCAGGTTGTTCTGGCGCGCGCCATGGACGTGAATGGCATCGTGCGCGGCGTGCTCGGGGTGGAGGTCGCGGGGTTTCATGGAGAGCCGGGAATGAGAAGGCGCGTCGGCATGGCGCAGCCGACAAAGAACGCATTCTATCGGCTCGTGTCAGAGCGAGGTCACCGGCGCGGGTGCGCATGCCGGATGCGCGGCAGTTGCAGTGCGCGTTCGCGCCCGGTATGGTCGTTGCGTGCCGGCGCTACGGACGCCACCCCCTAGCCACCGAGGCCGGACCATCGGCCGCCCTGCCACCTTTCGTCGCCATGTTTCCTCCGGTTCCTCCGCTCACCCAGACCCTGATCATCATCAACGTCGCCGTGTTCCTCGCCCAGATGCTGATGGGAGACTGGATCATGTCGGTGTTCGCGCTGTGGCCGCTGCAGCTGGCCAGCGGCTACGAGATCCGCGGCTGGGGCGGCTTTCAGCTGTGGCAGATCGTCACCTACGGTTTCCTGCACGGCAGCCTGATGCATCTGCTGTTCAACATGTTCGCGCTGTACATGTTCGGCGGCGAGATCGAGCGCGTGTGGGGCGAGCGTCGCTACCTGACCTACTACATGGCCTGTATCGTCGGCGCGGCCGTGGCGCAGCTGTTCGTGACCAACCTGCAGGCCGGGCCGCCGTATCCGACGCTCGGTGCCTCCGGCGGGGTGTTCGGCCTGCTGCTGGCCTTCGGCATGATGTATCCGCGGCGCATGATCATGCTGATTTTCCCGCCCATCCCCCTGCCGGCGTGGCTGTTCGTCACGGTGTATGGCGCGATCGAGCTGTATCTGGGCGTGACCGGCACCCAGCAGGGGGTCGCGCACTTCGCCCACCTGGGCGGCATGGTTGCCGGCTTCTTCATGATCCAGTATTGGCGGGGACGGGCGCCGTTCGGCCCGCGCCGGCGCTGAACGCAGTCCGTTGCAAAACTGCTGCGTTGGTGACTTGTTGGCTGTGAAGGTTCACCCCATCAGGTCGAAGTCTCCCCCCAGCACCTGATCCAGGCGTCCGGTGCGCCAGCCGGCCAG
>JAHCKU010000385.1 GCA_026125625.1 Burkholderiales bacterium
CGATGTCCATTGCCCGACGCGAGGCGAAATGCAGCAGCGCCTGCTTGCGCTGGGCGGGGCAGAACAATCCGGCGCTGCAGCGTGCGACCGCCTCGTCCTCTGCCCGCCACACCTGAGAATGGCACACCGGACATTGCTGCGGCATGCGAAATTCGCGTGCGTCCGCAGGCCGCCGCTCGGGCAGCACGCGCGCCACCTCCGGGATCACGTCGCCGGCACGCCGCACCACCACGAAATCGCCGATGCGCACGTCCTTGCGCCGCACCTCGTCCTCGTTGTGCAGGGTGGCGTTGGTCACCGTGACGCCACCCACGAACACCGGCCTGAGACGTGCCACCGGGGTGAGCGCGCCGGTGCGTCCCACCTGCACGCCGATGTCCAGCACTTCGGTGATCGCTTCCTCGGGCGGAAACTTGTGGGCGATGGCGAAGCGCGGCGCGCGTGACACGAATCCGAGCCGGCCCTGTTGAGCGAGATCGTCCACCTTGTATACGACGCCATCGATCTCGTAGGGCAGCGACGTGCGCTCTGCCCCGATCTCGGTGTAGTAGGCGAGCAGGCCATCCAGGCCGTGCACCACGCTGCGTCGTGGTGACACCGGCACATGCAACGATTCCAGATATTCCATCTGACGGCTGTGGCGGTCGGCGGGCAGGCCCTGTCCTTCGAAGCGGACGATGCCATAGGCGAAGAAGCGCAGCCGACGGCTCGCGGTCACACGTGGATCGAGCTGTCGCAAGGCGCCGGCAGCGGCGTTGCGCGGATTGACGAACTCACGCTCCCCGCGTGCGCGCTGCTGTGCGTTGAGCGCGGCGAAGTCACGCTTGAGCATGACCACTTCGCCGCGCACCTCCAGCAATGCCGGCGGATGCGTGGTGCCGAGCATGAGCGGCACCGAAGGCAGTGTGCGCAGGTTGGCGGTGACATCCTCGCCGGCGTAGCCATCGCCACGCGTGGCACCCACCGCCAGCCGTCCGTGCTCGTAGACGAGACTGATGGCCAGGCCGTCGAACTTCGGCTCGCTGGCATAGTCGACGCGCTCCACACCCAGGGTGTCGCGCACACGGCGGTCGAAGGCGACCACGTCCTCCTCGCGCAGTGCATTATTGAGCGAGAGCATGGGCACGGCATGCACGACACTGGCCAGCTCGCCCTGGATCGCTGCGCCCACGCGCTGCGTGGGCGAATCGGCCTGCGCAAGTTCCGGATACTGCGCTTCGAGCGCCTCCAGTTCCCGGAACAGCGCATCGAACTCGGCATCGCCGATCTCCGGCGCATCACGCACGTAGTACAGGTAGTTGTGGCGCTCGATTTCCCGCCGCAGCCATTCCACGCGCGCGCGGACTTGCGCTGGCGTGCTCACGGCGTCGGTCGCGCTTCAGCCGAACAGGCGGCCGGCCAGCGTCGATCCAGGGGCGATGCCGCGCGCCTGCATGGTGTGGTAGATCCCGCGCAGCTGATTGCGGATCTGTTCCAGACCGGCATCGGTCACCGGTGCGCCGTTGTCGTCGACCAGGGTTCCGCCCAGCGATTGGGCCAGCTGTCGCCCGATCTGCACCATCTGATTGAAGGTGGCCACTCCGTCACTCTGGCGCGGCACGTCCAGCAGCAGCGTCAGGCCACTTACGTGGCCATTGCGCAAACTCTCCGCCGTCAGTGGGCTCTGATCCTGGTTCTCGAGCGAGAAGCGCAGTGTATTGTTGCCGTCCACGTAGGTATAGCGCTCATCGTCGGCCTTGAACCCCGCCGCCTCGACCAGGCCGCGTACGCGTGTGCCCGAAAAAGGCCGACCGCGCGGCGCGACGACGTTGATCCCCACCAGAACATCGACCTCAGCGCTGAAGCGATCCAGCTCACGTGTACGCACCAGGTAGGCCTCGGCCTGCGGCAGATGCGTGCCGGCATTGGCGGCACCGGCGCAGCGCGCGACCGCGGACTGGAATTGCGCGATGTCCTGCTGCGTAACCATGCCGCGCCGGTCGATCAGTTGCAGCGACGCACGCAGGGTCAGCAGATCATCCGGTACACGGCCGGCTTCGACCGGGACCCAGGTGGTGCGATTCCCGCTGCGCCCCTCGACCTGCACCCGGCCGGTCTGGCCGATCATGGCACGCAGCATCTGCTCCACTGCCGTCACCGGCAGCGGCTCGCGTGCAGTGATGCGGGCCACGTAGGACAGCGGATCGTCGTCGGTATCCGCCTGGCTGTCGTCGTTTTCGATCTCGACTCCGGCATCGGCGGTCGTGGTGACGACTTCTGCGGCCTGGGCCGGTGCCTCGACCAGCGGCTCGGCCGTGGGCGAGATCGGCGCGGTGACCGCAGCCGCGGGGCTTTCTTCCGCCTCCACCGGCGGGATGTCGAAGGTCGGCTTAACCACTGCGCGCAGGGTTTCCACCTGCTCGGGTGTGGGCGAGGGGACGACGGAGGCGGCGGCGCCCAGTGCGCGCGGCTCCGGTCGGTCGTGCATCACCACGGCTGCATCATCGCCCTGGAATTGGGGCTCGATACGTTCCTGGCCGTTGTTCGGGCGCCCGCCCGGGGTGATCTCGGAGGACGTCTCCTTGCTGGCGGGTGCGAATGCATCCTCTGCCCGCTCCCGGAAGCGTGCCTCCTGGACGCGGTTGTAGATGATGACCGCGATGATGATCATCGCGCCGAGAATCAACAGCGCAATCTGTAGTTCGCCCATGACCCTGCCGGTTCGAGTTCGGTGTTTGCCAAGCCTTGTTGTCGATTCGTGTCGCCGCTGCCGGCCTGCCCGGATGCTGCTGCGCTCAGGCCGCTTCCTCGGTGATGCGCATGGCCTCCTCGATATCCACTGCCACCACCTTGGATACGCCCTGCTCCGGCATGGTAATGCCTACCAGCTGCTCGGCCAGTTCCATGGTGATCTTGTTATGGCTGATGAACATGAACTGCGTGTTCTGTGACATCTGCTTGACCAGGCGGCAGAAGCGCGCGGTGTTGCTGTCATCCAGCGGCGCATCCACCTCGTCCAGCAGGCAGAACGGGGCCGGGTTGAGCTGGAACAGCGAGAATACCAGCGAAAGCGCGGTCAGCGCCTTCTCTCCGCCGGAGAGCAGGTGGATCGAGCTGTTGCGCTTGCCTGGCGGCCGTGCCACGACGTTGATGCCGGCATCCAGGATCTCGTCGCCGGTCATGATCAGGCGCGCCTCACCGCCGCCGAACAGGGTCGGGAACAACTCGCCCAGGCTCTGGTTGACCTGATCGAAAGTTTCCTGCAGCCGCTCGCGCGTTTCGCGATCGATGCGACGGATGGCGTTTTCCAGAGTCGTGACCGCTTCGTGCAGATCGCGCGACTGCGCTTCCAGAAAACCCTTGCGCTCGCGTGCGCTGGTCA
>JAHCKU010000386.1 GCA_026125625.1 Burkholderiales bacterium
CCCGGACCACCGGCGGATGCCGGAAGTTATAGACGGGCGGAGGCGACGCCGTGGCCCATTCAAGACTGTCCCCGTTCCAGGGATTTGGTCCCGCCTCCCTGCCGCGGAACCAACTCCAGATCGCGTTGATCAGTGTGACGGCAAAGCCCAGCGTCAGCACCGCCGCGCCCACCGTCGCGATGAAGTTCAGGTTATCCCACCCCATGCCTTCGACGTAGGTGTAGACCCTGCGGGGCATGCCGATGAGCCCGAGTTCGTGCATCGGGAAAAAGGTGACGTTGAAGCCGATGAACAGCAGCGCGAAGGCCCAGCGCCCCAGGGTTTCCGACAGCGGTCGGCTGCTGCCCATGCCGGCCCAGTAGTAGAAGGCTGCGAACAGCGGGAACACCATGCCGCCCACCAGCACGTAGTGCAGATGCGCGACGACGAAGTAGGTGTCATGCGCCTGCCAGTCGAACGGCACCATCGCCACCATGACGCCGGTGAGACCGCCCAGCACGAAGATGAACAGGAAGCCGAGGATGAACAGCGCTGGCACCTGCGGCCGCATGCGTCCGGCAGCGATGGTCGCGATCCAGGCGAACACCTGGATGCCGGAAGGAATCGCCACCGCCATGCTCGCGGCGGAGAAGAAAGCGAGCGAGAGCATCGGAATGCCGGTGGCGAACATGTGATGCACCCACAGGCCGAAGCTCAGGAAGCCGGTGGCCACCAGCGCCAGCACCACCAGGCGGTAGCCGGCCAGCGGCGTGCGCGCCATGCTCGGCAGCATCACCGACACCATGCCGGCGGCGGGCAGAAAAATGACATAGACCTCGGGGTGGCCGAAGAACCAGAACAGGTGCTGCCACAGCAGCGGACTACCGTCGCCGGCGGGATCGAAAAAGGGCCAGCCGAACGCGCGTTCCAGCTCCAGCAGCGCAGTGGCGAGCATGAGTGCGGGAAACGCGAACACCACCATGAACGCGAACACCAGCATCGCCCAGGCGAACACCGGCAGCTTGTCGAGCGACATGCCCGGCGCGCGCGTGCGCAGGATGCCGACGATCAGCTCGATCGCACCGGCAATGGCGGAGATCTCGATGAAGCCGATGCCCAGCAGCCAGAAGTCGGCGTTGATGCCCGGTGAAAAGCCGGCGCTGCTCAGGGGCGTGTACATGAACCAGCCGGTATCGGGTGCGAGGCCGAAGAACAGGCTGCAGAAGAAGATGACGCCGCCGATCGCATAGGCCCAGTAGGCGTAGGCGCTCAGGCGCGGAAAGGGCAGGTCGCGCGCGCCGAGCATGCCGGGAATGAGATACACCGCCACCGCCTCGACCACCGGCACCGCGAACAGGAACATCATCATGCTCCCGTGCATGGTGAACAGCTGGTTGTAGAGAGCCTGGCTGACGAGATCGTTCTCTGGTACCGCCAGCTGCGTGCGCATGAGCAGCGCAAGCACGCCCGCGAGCAGGAAGAACAGCAACGCGGTGCCGATGTAGAGCAGGCCGATGTAATTGTTGTTGATCTCGGACAGAAAGCGCCAGCCGCGTGGCGGCTTCCACGCCGTCTCCAGGCGTTCCAGTTCGCCTTCCGGCCGTGGTCCGGGATTGGGCAGGGGAAGCTCCTCCCGTTCGACGTCCTCGTCGCGGGGCAGGGGCGCGGCAGTGGGTGGCAGCGTATGCGTGCTCATCGCAGGCTTTCCAGGTATGCGGTCAGCGCGCGCAATTCCACGCCCATGAAAACCGGAAACGCCGGCATGTGGTTGCCCGGCTTCAGACGCTGGCTGTCGGCGATCCAGCCGGCCAGCGTACCGGGGTGATTGGGAAAATTGCCGGCCGCCAGCCACAGGCGGCTGCCGACATGGGTGAGGTCGGGGCCGTTGCTGGCCAGCGCCTGGGTGCCGCGAATCGCATGGCAGGCGATGCAGCCGCTGTGCATGAACAGATCGTGACCGCTGCGCAGCCAGGGATCTGTGGGGACGGGCGCCGGTTCACGCTGGCGCCGTTCCCAGATGACATAGTTCTCGGCCGGTTCGGCAACGACGTGGAAGGCCATCAAAGCGTGAGGGCCGCCGCAATATTCCGCGCACTGCCCACGATAGATGCCTGCGTCATTGGCCTGGATGCGCAGACGATTGACACGCCCTGGGATCATGTCCATCTTCCCCGCCAGCTGCGGCACCCAGAAGCTGTGGATGACGTCGCGTGAGCGCAGCGCCAGTTCCACCGGACGGCCGACCGGGATACGCAGCTCGTTCGCAGTTTCGAACGCGGCCACCCCCTGCTCATCGAAATAGCGCACCCGCCACCACCACTGTTCGCCGATGACTTCGATACGCAGGGCGTCCTTGTGCGCGGCGATCAGCTGGCCGGACACCATCAGGCCATAGACCAGCAGCGCCGACAGCGTGATCACGGGAAACACGATACCGCCGGCGACGATGGCCGATGCCCTGCCGAGCCAGCGCCGCCGCTCCGGGGCGGCGAGCAAGGCATAGCCGATCAATGCCACGACCAGCAGCATGATGACGCCGGCGCCGATGATCAGCACCCAGGTCAGCTCGAGAATCGCCTGCGCATCCGTCCCGCGCGCATCGAGCGCCGACTGCGTGCGCGCCGATGCCGTCTCCGGCAGGGCTGTCGCGAGCAGTGGTCCACATGACAAGTGGATTCTCCGTGTCGGGCGTGAATGCTGGGCGGTGTTCACTTCAAGGTGTACAGGTAGGCGACCATGTCGTGCGCCTGCTCCGGTGTGATCGGCATGCGCGGCATGGCAGTGGACGGGGAAATCGAGGGCGGATCGAGGATCCATTGCAGCAGGTGCTGCGGTTCGTTGGGTACGCTGCCGGCGATGTAGGCGCGTCGGGCGAAGCCCGCCAGGGTCGGGCCGACCTGTCCGCGCGCACCAGGCACGCCGGGAATCACGTGGCATACGCCGCATTCGATCTGCGCAATCGCACGGCGCCCGGCGCGGGCATCACCCGCACCCGGTTGTGCTGTCTGGTCGGGGTCGCGCGCATCGCATCCTGTGCATACGATCATCGTGAGCACGGCCAGATGGGATCCGGCCAGGGTGCGATGTACCGCCGGCGCGGGTGAGGGTGCGAGTCGGCGCGGAGGCATGATCAGCGCGCCCGGTTTTGCAGCTGTGACGGACCGTGCTGCGGTGAGGTGCCGCCTTCGCCGGCGATGATCGCATCCTCGGCCGGCATGCCGCCCATGGTGGCAATGTAGGCGATGATCTTCCAGATCTGATCTTCCGGGATCTTGCCGCCGAAGGCCGGCATGCCGCCGGGTCGTCCCTCCACGATCACGTCGAACAGATTGGCCGGGCGGCCGCCGTAGATCCAGCGCTGGTCCATCAG
>JAHCKU010000387.1 GCA_026125625.1 Burkholderiales bacterium
AGCTTGGCGGCAGCCGGGGCCATGCGGGCACCAGCGGCCACCGCACCGCCCACGCCCGTCGCGGCAGCACCGACAGCCACTGCCGTTCCGGCTGCGCCGACGGCGGCACCAGCCATCGCGCCCGCACCCAGTTGGGGCGCACCGGACACGAGGCCCGTGGCGATGCCAGGGCCGAAGATCCCGAGCGCCAGCAAGGTGAGCGAGGCCAGCATGATGACCAGCGCGTGGTCGATAGAAGGCTCGTCAGGATGGACTTGGAACTGCGAGAACAGGCCCGAGCCGATGCCGACGATCACGGCCAGCACCAGCACCTTGATGCCGGCGGCCACGACATTGCCCAGCACCTTCTCGGCGAGAAAGCTGGTCTTGTTCCACAGCGCGAACGGCACCAGCACGAACCCGGCGAGCGTGGTCAGCTTGAACTCGATCAGCGTGATGAAAAGCTGGATCGCCAGCACGAAGAAGCACAGCACCACGACCAGCCACGCGAGGAACATCACCACGATGGGATCGAGATTGGCGAACACCTCGGGAAAGCCCGCCATCTCGCCGATCTGCTCCAGAATCGGCGCCCCGGCGTCGATGCCGGTCTTGGCAAGCCGGCCCGGCTGCAAGAAGTTCTCCATCGTGATTGCCGAGCCGGTGGCGGTGATGCCCAGCCCCGCGAACGAGCGGAACACGATGCTGGCCAGCCAGTTGAAGTTGTTGAGGATGTAGGCGAAGGCACCGACGTAGAGCACCTTGCGCAGCAGCTTGGCGATCACGTCCTCGCCCTGGCCGGTGGCGTGGCTCATGGCCCAATACAGCCCGGCGATCGTCATGTCGATGACGATCAGCGTGGCGGTGAGGAACGCCACTTCGCCGCGCAGGAGCCCGAAACCGGAGTCGATGTAGGTGGCGAAGGTGTTGAGGAACTGGTCGATGATGGTCACGTCATTCATGGCGTGTCCTCCGGTGCGGCGGGCAAGTCCGGCGTGATGCCATCGGCCGGTTCCTCGAAGCTGGGCGGGAGCGGCGGCAGGTCGGCCAGCGTCTGGTATTCATCCGGGCCGGCCTCGCCGGAAAAGAAGCGCCGCCGGAAGGCTTCGGCGGCGGCGCGGCAAGCGTCCTCGCCCGTGGCCTGCCGGTCGGCCGCGCATTGCGCGCGCAATGCCTTGAGCCGCACGGGATCGGCGGCCAGGGCATCGGCGAGGTTGTCGGCTGGCTGCTCGCCGCAGGCGGCCAGCAGCACCAGCACCGGAACAGACAGGGCGAGGACGCATCGCATGGCGGCCTCCCGTCAGTCGCGGTAGAGGTTGACGGACTGCGGCGTGTACGGCGTGCCTTCCCCGAGGAAGCGCCGCCGCACTTCGCGGGCGCGCTCGGTGGCCGCCGCCCGCCGCGCCAGTTCCAGCGAGGCCGCCCGGTCTTGCGTGATCTGGAGCTGCTGGGACTGGATCGACTGCTTCGCCTGCAAGGCGAGAAGCTGGTTCGTCGCCTGCATGGCTTGCAGCGCGCCGGTGGCCGATTGGCTCTGGCTCACGAGGTCGGCCAGCGCGCTTTCGTCTTGTGCCAGGTTCTGCGACACCTGGGCCTGCATCCGCATCGCGGTGTACAGGCCGTCGAGCGTGTTCTTCCACCGCTCGCGGGCATCGCGGAACATCTGATCGCCGCTGATCGTGGCGGCGTACTGTTCCGGGTACAGGCGCGCGAAATCGCGGTCGAGGTTCTGCACGTCGTAAGCCAGCCCCTGCGCCTCGGCAATCAGGCGTTCGGTGGTGGCGAGCGTCGAGCGCAGCCGGTTGACGATGTTGAAGTCCAGGTTGGCCAGATTGCGTGCCTGGTTCATCAGCATCTGCGCTTCGTTTTGGAGCTGCTGGATCTGGTTGTTGATCTGCTCCATCGTGCGGATCGCGGTCAGCGTGTTCTGCACGAGGTTGGTGGGATCGACCACGACCCATTGCGCATGGGCGGTGGCGGTGCAAAGCATGGCCGCGATGGCAGCGGCGACAAGGCGCTTCTTCATGGCAGGTTCTCCAAGGGTTGGTCAGCGAAGGAACCCGGCGTGAGGCCGGGGAACGAGGGCAGCAGGTCAGCCGCCCAATCAAGGCCGCGATGGCGCAGCCAGGCGCCAGCGAAGCCGGGCACGCCGGCGTCCAGCAGCACGCGGTCTATGTCGCGCTGGTCTTGCGGCGTGGAAGCCCCTGCAAACGCCAGCGCCGCCGGCCCCAGGTCGAGGTCGAACAGGCGGTTGCCGAGGCGGGATTGGTAGTAGTAATCGCGCTTGGGCTGCGCGGTGGCGACGATTTCGATCTGCCGGCTGTTGAGGCCAAAGCCCTCGTAGATCGTGCGAATCTGCGGCTCGGTCGCTTGCGGGTTAGGGAGAAAAATCCGGCTCGCGCAGCTTTCGATGACCGCCGGCGCGATGGATGACTCTTTGATGTCTGCGAGCGACTGCGTATCGAAGACGACGGAAACCTGCTTTTTTCGCAGGGTTTTGAGCCATTGCCGAAGCCGGGCTGCGAATATGGGATCGTCTAGGAAGACCCACGCCTCCCCAAGAAAAAGCATCGTTGGCGAGCCATCGAATCGTTCTTCCAGACGGGCAAAGAGGTAGTTCAGAACGGCCAGAACGGCGGCCTTGCTGTGCATGAGTTCTTCCATCTCGAAGCACTGCACATCCGCGCTACCCAGCCGGTCATGGTCGGCATCCAGCAACTTGCCGTGAGCGCCGCCGAGCACATAGGGAGCGAGCGCCTGGCGCAACACGTTTGATTGCAACAAGACGGATAGGCCGGTGAGCGTGCGCTGCTCCACGGGCGCACCGGCCAGGCTACCGAGCGCCGACCAGATGGCCGCCTTCTCGTCCGGGCCGACGGTCACGCCTTCATGCAGCAGCCGGCCTTCGATCCATTCGGCGGCCCAGGTGCGGTAGCCCTCGCGGTCGATGCGGGCGAGAGGCTGAAAGGCAATCTCACCATCAGCACTAAGGTCGTAGTGCTCGCCACCCAGGCCCAATGTAGCGGCGCGTATTGATCGCCCTACGTCAAAAACAAAGACGCGCGAGCCGGGATAGCGGCGGAACTGCATTGCCATCATGGCGACCAAGACCGACTTGCCCATGCCGGTCGGGCCGACGATCATCGTGTGGCCCACGTCGCCGATGTGCGTCACCAGCCGGAACGGCGTGGCGCCGTCCGTGCGCGTGACGATCAACGGCGGGCCGTCGAGGTGGTCGTTCTTCTCTGGCCCGGCCCACACCGCCGACACCGGCATCAGGTGCGCCAGGTTCAGCGTCGAGACGATGGGCTGGCGCACGTTGGCGTAGGCGTGACCAGGAATGGACGACAGCCAGGCATCC
>JAHCKU010000388.1 GCA_026125625.1 Burkholderiales bacterium
CGGGGCAGCGCAGCCGCATGCGGGCAAGTTCGAGCAGGCGCAGGAAGGCACCCTGCTGCTCGACGAAATCACGGAGATGCCGCTGGGCCTGCAGGCGAAACTGCTGCGCGTGCTGCAGGAGCGTGAGGTCGAACGCGTGGGCGGGAAGAAGCCGATCGCGCTCGACGTGCGGGTGCTGGCCACCTCCAACCGGGATCTTGCATCGGAAGTCCGGCAAGGGCGTTTCCGGGAGGATCTGTTCTACCGCCTGGACGTGTTCCCCCTGCGGGTACCCAGTCTGCGCGAACGGCGCCAGGACATCGTCCCGCTGGCGCGGCGTGCGCTCGCACGTGCCGCCGCCGGCCGTACCTTTTCCCTCTCCGCCGCAGCAGAAAGTCGTTTGACGGCCTATAGTTGGAAAGGTAACATCCGCGAGCTTGAGAACATTATGCAACGTGCCATGATTCTCGCTTCGGGCACGCTGATCGAAGTCGAGCATCTCTGCCTGCCGACCTCCGATATTGCCGAGGGCGGTGTACGGGAGGCTGGCGAAAGCAGCCCTGCCGCGGAGGGCGGCACGCGGGCGGCAAATCTTGCCGCCCCGGCAGCAGGGCGGGCATTGCCCACGGATCTGAAGTCGTTGGAACGTGCCCACATCCTCGACACGCTGGCGGCGGTCGGGGGCGTGCGCAAAGCCGCGGCGGAACGTCTCGGCATGAGTGAACGGACCTTGCGCTACAAGCTTGCGCAGTACCGGCTGGAGGATGCCGGGAGCAAGGAAGAGAGGCAGTGAACGGCGTGTGGCATGGGAGTTGCAGCCGCACGCCCGGAAGCACATTCGATTACCCGGGGACGCCCGGGGTATATTCGTGACGGCAGTCCTATGAGCACCATCAATTCCCAAGGCATCGAGCAGCTCCTGCAGGAGCTGAATCGCATGGCCGCACAAGCCGGCGGGCAGAACTCGTCCGCCGAGGGTGCCGGCGGCGTCGAGTTCGGCGAGGCGCTCAAGGCGGCGCTGGAGCAGGTCAACGCTGCACAGGGCGAGGCGACGCAGTTGCAGCAGGAGTTCGACCTCAATGCGCCCAACGTCAACCTGCACGAAGTCATGGCCTCCCTGCAGAAGGCCAGCCTGTCGTTCCAAACCATGGTGCAGGTCCGCAATCGCCTGGTTTCCGCCTATCAGGAAATCATGAACATGCAGGTCTGAGGGTGGGAGGCCTGATCGGGCGTCGATGCGGTACAACGCGATGACGAGTAGAAGGCATGTGGCCTGCCTCCGGGCGCTGATCTGCTGGCGGCAACGCAGGCGTTGATGGCCCAGTCCCCGGGACAAGGCATCACCAGCCTCGCCAGGGGGTTCGCCCAGCTCAGCGTCTCCCGGAAGGTCGGCTTGCTGGTCGCGCTGGCGGCAGCGGCCGCGATCATCGTAGTTGCCTCGATGTGGGCGCGCTCGCCCGAGTACCGGGTGCTGTACTCGAACCTCTCCGAACGCGACGGCGGCGAGGTCATCGCCGCCCTCGCTCAGCTCAACATCCCCTACCGCGTAGCCCAGGGCGGCAGCGTGCTGCTGGTGCCCGAGCGGCAGGTATACGATCTGCGCCTGCAGCTCGCGGCGCAGGGGCTGCCCAAGGGCGGCTCGGTGGGATTCGAGCTGATGGACACGCAGAAGTTCGGGATCAGTCAGTTCGCCGAGCAGGTCAACTATCAACGGGCATTGGCGGGCGAGCTGGCGCGCAGCATCCAGTCGGTCACCTCGGTTCAGTCCGCGCGCGTGCATCTGGCGATTCCCCGTCCGACGGTGTTCGTGCGCGAGCAGCAGCGGCCGAGTGCCTCGGTATTCGTGGCCATGTATCCCGGTCGCATGCTCGACTCGACACAGGTCAGCGCGATTCAGCATCTGATTGCCAGCAGCGTGCCTCAGCTGAGTGCGCGCAATGTCACCGTGGTCGATCAGAGCGGCAACCTGCTGTCGCCGCCAGCCGGTGCGGAGACGCTTGCCCAGCTCGATGCCACCCAGCTCAAATACGTGCATGCGGTCGAGGCCAGCTATGCGGCACGCATCGAGAACATTCTCAAGCCGCTGGTCGGATCGGAGAACGTGCGTGCGCAGGTGACCGCAGCGCTCGACTTCACGCGCGTGGAGGAGACCTCGGAGCAGTTCAAGCCCAATCCGACGCCGACCGAGGCCACGGTGCGCAGTCAGCAGACCGTCGAGAGCGCCAGCACGACGCCGCAGGCTGCCAGTGGTGTTCCCGGGGCACTCAGCAACCAGCCGCCGGGGGCGGCAACCGCCCCACTGACGTCGCCTGCGCAGACGCAGCAGACGCCAGCCACCGCTCCGCCACCGAGCAGCACCAATCGCGAGAGCATCACCAATTTCGAGGTGGACAAGGTCATCCGCCACAGCCAGGGGGAAGTGGGGGCGCTCAAGCGTCTGTCCGCTGCGGTAGTGGTGAATTACAAGCGCGAGGTGGCGGCCGATGGTTCGGTCGGCTACAAGCCTCTGACCGAGCCGGAGCTCCAGCAGATCAATGCGCTGGTGCGCGAGGCGATGGGTTTCGATCAGCAGCGCGGTGACAGCGTGAATGTGGTCAACACACCGTTCAGCGCCGAGGTCACGCCCGGCGGCGAAGCCGCGCCATCGCCGTGGGGGGCGTTCGCGCAGGACATCACCAGCCCGGCGGGCGTCGGGCGCATGATCAAGTATCTCGGTGCTGCCGCCATCGTGCTCATCGTGCTCTTGCTGGCGCGTTCTGCTTTGCGCGATGTCGGGCGGCTGGGCCGGGTGGAGCCGGGCGTAGGGACGCTGCCGGGCGGGATGGCCCAACCGCAACTGGCCGGTGGTGCCGAATTCACCGGTATCCCCGATGCCACGGCAGCAAACTTCGAAGCCGACTTGAGAGCGGTCAAGGAGCTGGCCAGGCAGGAGCCGCGGCTGGTGGCCAACGTGGTCAAGGACTGGGTGGGACGCGGTGAGTGATGGATGATGGGCTCATGCGCAGCGCCATCCTTCTCATGTCGATCGGCGAGGAGGAGGCGGTCGAGGTGTTCAAGCACCTGGGGCCGAAAGAGGTGCAGAAGCTTGGCCAGGTCATGGCCAAGCTGTCGGGCGTCAGCCGCGAACAGGTGGCCGACGTGCTGCGTGAATTCCGTGAGCATGCCAATCAACAGACCACCATCGGCGCGGCCGCGGATCAGTATCTGCGCTCCGTTCTGACGCGCGCGCTGGGCAACGAGAAGGCTGGCCCGCTCATCGACCGCATCCTGCAGGGTCAGGATGTCAGCGGTATCGAGAGCCTGAAGTGGATGGACGGTGACTCCATCGCGGAGCTGATCAAGAACGAGCATCC
>JAHCKU010000389.1 GCA_026125625.1 Burkholderiales bacterium
ATCGGTTTTCGCGCCCCGGCCTGGCAGGAACTTGCCACGCAGTTTCTCGCCTATCTGCAGGAACACGTCGAGCGGGAAGGTCGATACCGGGATCCGCAGCTGAGGCCTACCGGCAACCCTGGCCGGCTCGGCGGCGAGCTGCTGCGACAGGCATGCCGGCAATTGGACAGGATCCGGTGGAGCCGGGCAGACGTCACCCGCTTCATGGGCTGCTACCTGACCGAGCCCAAACCACACGTGTTCTTCACCCCCCCTCCAGCCCCGCTCCAGCGCGCCGCATTCGTGCGCCAGGCGTGCCGCAAGGGCGTGGCACTCGACCCGAAGAGCCGCATGCTGTACAACGGCGCGGAAATCTTTTTGAACGGAGAGCACGAAGCGATGGAGCCTGCACTCGCAAGGCATCTGCGTACCCTGGCCGATATCGGCTCGATGCAGCCGACATCCTCTCTGGAAAGTGCCCTGCTGGAGCGACTCTACGCGTGGTATCGCGCCGGATTCCTGCACCTTTGCCCGGAGCGGACGTGAGCGGGCAGTTGCTCGAGCGCAAGTGGAACGGGCTGGCTGAATACGAGAAAGCCATGGACGAGTTGCTGGCGCGCGCACAGCGGACATTGCGTATTTTCGACCGGCAGTTGAGCCGCAGCTTCGATGCAGCGACACGTTGCACACTGCTGCGCACCTTCCTCCTTGCCGACGCTCGCAATCGTATTCGCATCGTTTTGCACGAGACCGCCAACCTGCCGCGCGATTGCACTCGCCTTCTCGCGCTGCAACGGCAATTTGCTCACGCGGTGCTGATCCATGAGACGCAGGCACCCGCTCGGACAGTGCACGATCCTTTCGCCGTTGCCGACGAGCGCGACCATCTGCATCGCTTCCATCACGATCAGGCGCGCGGGGTACTGCGCCTGGATCAGGTGAGCGAGACGCGGGTGTTCGTGGAACGGTTCGAGGAGATCTGGTCGTATTCCGTTCCGTCGTTGAATGCCACGACGCTGGGGTTGTGACGCTGAGCGGCGACAGCTCCGCAGGAGAGATATGCTGAATACAGGAATTGGATTGCTTGCATGGCACTGGAATTATCGTGCAGAGGTGTTATGATTTTGCGTTGGACTCCATCCTCATTTTTTAGAGTTGGTTTTGCACTGGCTGGAGCCGAACAGCTGTAAACAGAAACAAGTAGCGTTTCCCCCAACACAGATCTCGTCAAGGAAAATAGATGAAATACGGCCTTCTCGTTGGTGCCATTCTGGCAGTGACCATCGCCGCGTGCGGCAAGAAAGAAGAGGCCCCGCCCGCCCCTCCACCCGCTCCAGCGGTTGAAGAGACCGCGCCGGCACCAATGGAGCCCGCTCCGGCCGACGAAAGCGCCACTTCGACCCCGGACGATGCTGCTACTACAGAGCCGGCACCCGCTCCGACAGAAGAAGAAGAAAACAAGTAGCGTCGATACCGGCTTCGCAGACGAATAAGGCCGGCCTATGGCCGGCCTTATTCGGATCGGGTGTGGCCGGTACAGCGTCAGTGGCGCGGCGAGGAATGTTCGGTGAGGTGAAGGCCTGAGCGAAAGGCGCCGAGATTCGGCGCCTTTCAGCATGGGCCGTCGACTTGGCGCGCCAGGGAAGCTATGAACGACTCTCGCTAGCTGACCTGACGCCAGTCCAGGCCATGCTGCTGGTCGGCCACCGCAATCCAGTCCTCGCTGCAGTTGAGCGCTGCGGCCAGTGCCGTGCGCGCCAGCTGTGGGCTGTTGTTGCTCTCGCTCAGATGCGCCGCAACAAGGTGTCGGAGCTTGGCGTGATTGATTCGCGCAGCCAGTTCTGCGGCACTGCAATTGTCCAGGTGTCCGAAGCGGCTGGCGATACGCTGCTTCAGGGAAACCGGATAGTCTCCCTGGGCCAGAAGCTCGGCGTCGTGATTGCACTCGAGCACCAGGGCAGCGCAGGCGTTCAGCATCCGCACCATCACCGGCGTCACACAGCCGGTATCGGTCAGCACGCCGAGATCGACATTGCCGTCACTGAACACGAACTGCGCCGGTTCGCGCGCATCGTGCGGAACCGGAAACGGACGCACCTCGATATCTCGGATGCAAACAGGCGCGTATCCTTCGAAGAAGTGGAGGATCGTGCCCTGCAACAACGCTTCCAGGCCACGCAGCGTACCCGGGGTCAGCCACACCGGCAGATTGAACTTGCGCGCCAGGCGCGCCACCCCGCCAATATGATCGTCATGCTCGTGTGTCACGACGATCCCTGTCAGATCATCCGGCGCGACGCCCAGTCGGGCCAGTCGCCGCACCGTCTCGTTCAGTCCGAACCCGCAGTCGAGCAGCAGGCGGGTGGAGGCGTGCTCGACCAGAAGCGCATTCCCCTGACTGCCACTGCCTAGAAGCGCGAAGCGCATCGGCTACCCGATCTAGGAATTGTGGGGCGGTGGCGCGGCGATTAGCGCAGATCCTCCTGCAGGATGGCAAGCATGCGATTGGCCGCCTCGGAATGGTTGACGGTGCCATCTGCACCCAGCACGGATACCTGCGAACCGCTGCCGGTCTGTGCCACCGAAACCCGATAGTCTGCGGGCTTGGCCGGCTGATCCTGATCCTTGCGCCAGAATGCCAGGCGCGAGAGCAGGCCCGGCTCCTCCTTGCCCACTACCGGTGGATCGAGATAGCGTACGAAGTACAGGCCTGCGGCACGGTCGCGATCCTGCACCGAGAAGCCCAGACGATCCAGGGACAGGCCGACACGACGCCAGGCACGATCGAAGTCATCCTTCAGTACCAGGACGGGAACACCGTCATCGCTCTTGCTCAATACGGCGCGCGGCTCGATCTTGGTGTCTTTGATGCTCGCTTCCGCACTTGCCTGCGGGGTACCCAGACGCACCATCAGACGGGTGAGCATCTCGGCTTCCAGATCGGGATCGGACTCACGCGGTTGCCACACCGTGCGCCCGGTCTGACGCATGTTGGCATCGGCGACATACATCTCATAGGCACCGCGATGCGTGATGTAGACCTCGGTGCTGTTGCCATCGCCGGTGCGTTCGATGCGCGTCTTGAAGCGATCCATCTCGGGTGAGGAGTAGGCTTGCTCGATCACCTTCCCGAGAAGATCGCGCAGTAGGGATTGCGGGATCTTGGCCCGGTTCTCGGCCCAGTCGGTCTCCATGATCCCCAGACCCTGATCCTCCAGCGCGAGAATGAAGCCCTGCTCCTGCCAGAACTCGCGCAACACCGGCCACACCGACTCTGCCGGCGCATCTACCACCAGCCAGCGCTGCGTGCCGGCGCGCGCCACCCGT
>JAHCKU010000039.1 GCA_026125625.1 Burkholderiales bacterium
ATGAGAATGGCGTTGCGTGCCGCCAGCGCGATCAGCATGATCAGTGCGATCTGCGTGTACACGTTGTTCTCCAGTCCGCGCAGCAGCAGGCCGAGGAATGCGCCGAGCATGCCGAACGGGATCACCAGCAGGATGGCGATCGGCATCGCCCAGCTTTCGTACAGCGCAGCGAGCACCAGGAACACGAACAGCAGCGACAGGACGAAGGCATAGCCGGTCTGGCCGGCAGTGGCCTTCTCCTGGAAGCTCGCCTGGCTCCAGGAGAACGAGAACCCCGGCGGCAGCTGGGCGGCGATTTCCTCCATCGCGTTCATCGCCTGACCGGTGCTGAAACCGGGCGCGGCCGAACCGTTGATGGTGGCCGCGTTGTACAGGTTGAAGCGCTGGAAGAACTGCGGTCCGTTCATCGATTCGATGCGCACCAGGGTCGACAGCGGGACCATGTTGCCCTGCGCGGTACGCACGTGGAAGTTGTAGATGTCCTGCGGCTGCGCGCGCTCGTTCGCCTGCGCCTGCGCCATCACCCGGAAGGTGCGGCCGAAGCGGTTGAAGTCGTTGATGTAGTAGCCGCCGAGGAACACCTGCAGGGTCTGGAATACTTCGTCCAGGTTCACGCCCAGCGACTTCACCTGCTCGCGATCGATGTCGTAGCGGATCTGCGGCACGCTCGGGTCGAACGCCGAATACACCGAAGCGATTTCCGGCCGCTTGCGCGCTTCGGCCAGCACCGTCTGCAGACCTTCGGCCAGACGCTCGGCGCTGCCGCCGGTGCGGTCCTGCAGCACAAAGGTGAAGCCGCCGGCGGTGCTCATGCCACGGATGGGCGGCGGATTGAGGATCAGCACGCCGGCCTCGCGCGCGACATGGTTCAGCTTCCCGGTCAGCCGCTGCAGGATCGACTGCGCGTCCTGATCGCCGCTGCGCTCTGCAAACGGCTTGAGGCGTATGAACATGGTGCCGTTGTAGGGCACGCTCTGGCTCGTGAGCAGATTGAAGCCGGTGATGGTCACCGTGCCTTCCACGCCGGGCTCGCTCTTGGCCGTGTCTGCCAAGGTCGCCATGACGGCGCCGGTCCGCTCCAGCGAGGCGCCGGCGGGCAGCTGCGCGACGGCGAACAGGTAGCCCTGATCCTCCTGCGGCACCAGCCCCGTCGGTCGCGTCGCCACCAGCGCGTATACCGCCAACAGCAGCACGCCGAAGGTCAGCAGCACCAGCAGCACATGGCGGATCAGCCTGGAGGTCAGGGACAGGTAGCTGTTGCGGAAGCGCTCGAAGCTGCGATTGAAGGCGCCGAAGAAGCGTCCGCTCCAGCCACTGTGCAAGCGGTCGTGCTCGACCCGGCGCAGCAGCAGCCCGGCGATGGCCGGCGTGAACGTCAGTGCGCAGATTGCCGACAGCGTCACCGACACCGTCAAGGTGAGCGCGAACTGGCGGTAGAGCTGGCCGGTGAGGCCGCCGAGGAACGCCACCGGCACGAACACTGCCACCAGTGCCAGCGTGATGGCGATCACCGGTCCGCCCACGTCCGCCAGGGCCGACTTCGCCGCCTCTATCGGCGTCATCTCTGGGAAGCGATCGAGGCGGTCCTGGATCGCCTCCACCACCACGATGGCGTCGTCGACCACGATGCCGATGGCCAGCACCAGCGCGAACAGCGTGAGCGTATTGATGGTGAAGCCCAGCGCACCGAATGCGGCGAAGGTGCCCACCAGCGATACCGGCACCACCAGGATCGGAATCAGCGTCGCGCGCCAGCTCTGCAGGAACAGAAACACCACCAGGCATACCAGGGCAAAGGCCTCGAACAGCGTCTTCACCACCTCCTCCAGCGAGGCAGTGACGAATGGCGTGGTGCTGTAGGGCACCGAATACACCATGCCCTGCGGAAAGCGCTGCGCCTGCTCGTCCATCACGCGGCGCACGTTCTCGGCAGTCTGCAACGCGTTCGCCCCCGGCTGCAGGAATACGCCCAACAGCGCCGAAGGGATGTTGTCGGTGGCGCCGTTGATGGAATAGTCGGCGGCCGCCAGCTCCACCCGCGCCACGTCGCCCAGCCGCACCACGGTGCCGTCCGGCCGTGCGGTCAGAATGATGGCGGCAAACTCCGCCGGCTCCGTCAGCCGTCCGCGCACGCGCGCGCTGTATTGCATCTCCTGGCCGCTCGGGGCCGGCGGCAGGCCGACGCCACCGGCGGGTGCCACCGTATTCTGTTCGCGCACCACGCGCGTGATGTCCGCGGCGGTGATGCCCAGCCGCGCCATGCGCTGCGGATCGAGCCAGATGCGGATGCTGTAGTCGCGCTGTCCGAAGATGCGCACGTTGCCCACGCCCTCCACGCGGCCGACCGCGTCGTACAGATTGAGCAGCGCGTAGTTGCTGAGAAAGAGCTGGTCGTAACGGCGCTCCGGCGAGGTCAGCGCGATCACCAGCAGGAAGTCGCTCGACACCTTGCGCACGCTCACGCCGTTGCGCGTGACGTCCGCCGGCAGCTGGCTCTGCGCCACCGATACGCGGTTCTGCACTTCCACCGCCGCCAGATCCTGGTTGGTGCCGACGTCGAAGGTCACCGACAGGTTGTAGGAGCCGTCGTTGCCGCTGAACGAGTCCATGTACAGCATGCTGGTGGCGCCGTTGACCTGCTGCTCGATCGGCGAGGCCACCGATTGCAGCACCACGCTCGCATCGGCTCCAGGGAAGCTGGTGTTGACCGTGACCTGCGGCGGCACCACCTGTGGATACTGCGAGATCGGCAGGGTGAACATGGCGAGCGCGCCGGTCAGCGCGATGATCAGCGCGATCACCGTGGAGAACACCGGCCGCTCGATGAAGAAGTTGTACATGCCTCAGGACCGTATCTGTTCAGCTTCCGGCTGGTGGACGCTTCACCCTGCGTTGGCGCGTGCGCGTTGCGGTGGCTGCGAAGGTGGTGGCGGGGCGCGCGTACCGCCGCGATCCTCCGGTGGCGTCGCGGCAGCGCTGGCCTGCGCATCGTCCGCCTCGCCTTCCTGCGCCGGCTGCGGCTGCGTATCCGTGCCGGCGACCATCACCGGTTTGACCGTCGCATCCGGCATGAGCTGGATCTTCGGCAGACCTTCCACCACCACCAGTTCGCCCGGCGCCAGCCCCTTCTCGACCACCCAGCCGCTGCCGGCACGCGTGTCGGCCACGATCTGGCGCGCCTGCGGCTTGTTGTCCGGGCCGACGACGTATACCGTCTTCAGGCCCTGCAGCTCGGTCACCGCCTTCTGCGGGACGGTGATGGCGCTGCCCGCGCTCAGCGCGGGCACGCTCAGGCGCACGAACATGCCGGGGCGCAGCATGCGATCGGGATTGGGCACGGACACGCGCGCGCGCAGCGTGCCGGTGCGCTCGTCCACCGCGCTGTCGACGAAGTCGAGCGCACCGCGGAAGCGATATTCCGTGCCATCGGTGAGGTAGAGACGGAAGCGCTCCCGCTCCATATCGTTCGCGCTGCCCGCAGGCATCGATTTCTGCAGTGCGAGCAGCTTTTCCTCGGAGACGGTGAAGTACACGTACATCGGATCGCTCGAATACAAGGTATTGAGCAGGGTCTGCTGGGCGGTGATGAGCGCGCCCGGCCGTACTTGCGACTGGCTCAGATAGCCATCGGCGGGTGCATGAATGTCGGTGTAGCCGCGATTGATGCGCGCCTCGCGCACGCGCGCGCGTTCCGCGGCCACGGCGGCGGCGGCCTGGCGCTGCTGCGCCACGGCGTCCTGATAGGCCTGCTTGCTGACGAAGCCCTGTCCGACCAGCTCACGGTAGCGGTCGAGCGTCTGCTGGGCGTTGGTCAGTGCCGCCTGCGCCTGCGCCAGATTGGCATTGGCGCGCTCGAGCTCGACCTGGAACGGACGCGGGTCGATCTGATAGAGCAGCTCGCCCTTGCTCACGCGCGCGCCGTCGGCCACCACCTGACGCTGCAGCAGCCCGGTCACCTGCGCGCGCAGCTCGATGGTGTCCGGCGCCTGCGTCTGTGCCACGTACTCTTCGTACACGGTCACCGGCGCGGTCGCCACCTTGATCACCCCCACCTCGATCGGCGGGGCCTGGGCAGCCTCCTGTTGACGGCTACAGCCGGTCGGCAGCGCAGCGAATGCAACGACCAGGAAAAAAATGCTCAGCCACCCAGCCCGCGCGCGCGGTAACCCGTTCATGCGCAAACCCTTCCGGATCGGTAAATCCAGCAGGGTCAGCAGGTTTCAGTCCGGGCTGGGTGCGGCTGCCATGCGGCGCAGGCGGGACCAGCCGCCCGCGCCGGATCGTCACGCCGGCACGAACACGCCTTTGCCCGAGGTCTGCGCGTCGAACAGGCGATAGGCTTCTTCCGCCTGCTCCAGCTTCCAGCGATGGGTGAACAGCTCGTCCACGACGATGCCGCGATCAGCGATGTAGCGCGCGCAATCGGCCTGGCCGACGGTGGAGAAGGTCCACGAGCCGATCACCGTGACCTGCCGGCGCAGCAAGTCGTTGCTCACGTCCAGCGTGACGCTGTCGCCTTCACCCACGAAGCAGGCCTTTGCCCCAGCTGCGTGTACGCAGCGTACCGCCTGCGCGCTTCCGGTGACGAGGCATCGAGCGAGGGAATGCGCACCGCGGCCGTGGGTGAGATCGCGGATGGCCTGCACCACGTTGTCCGTGTCTTTGACTTGATCAGCACCTCGGCGCCGAACTGCCTGGCACGTGCCAGGCGCTCATCGCTGGTGTCGAGCGCGATCACGCGCGCGCCCATCTTCGCCGCGAGCAGGGTGGCCGACAGGCCCACCGGCCCCTGGCCGAAGATCGCGATGGTGTGATCGCCCGTCATGCCGATGCGATGCAGCGCGCCCCAGGCCGTGCCGGTACCGCATGAGATGGCGGCACCGGCCTCGAAGCTCAGTTCGTCGGGCAGCGGCACCAGCGTGCGCGCCGGGCATTTCATGTAGCGCGCGTGGGCGCCGTGGCCGGTGATGCCGTAGACCTCGGCCACGCCTTCCACGCACATCTGCATCCAGCCGGTGGCGCAGTGCTCGCACACGCCGCAGCCGCGATAGTGATGCTGCATCATGCGCATGCCGACCCGGGCCTGCTTTTCCGATACGCCAGGGCCGACCGCCACCACCACCCCGCACGGCTCATGGCCGGCGATGGTGGGTCCGCTCTTCGCGCCCAGTCCCAATGAGGACGCACCGGAGGCGGCGCGATAGAACTTGAGATCGCTGCCGCACATGCCCGAAGCCTTGATCTCCAGCACGACTTCGCCGGGTCCCGGCGTCGGATCCGGGAAGTCGAGCAGCTCGACCTTGCGGTTGCCGGGGAATACGATGCCCTTCATTTTCTCCTCCTGATTTCGACCGCCTCAGCGCATCACGAACGGATTGGCGGTCGCCGCGCCGGTGTTGATCCACACGCTCTTCAGCTGCAGGTATTCGCGGATGGCAGCGATGCCGTTCTCCTTGCCGAAACCGGAATCCTTGTAGCCGCCGAAGGGCGACATGTAGCTCACCGCGCGATAGGTATTCACCCATACCGTGCCGGCCTGCAGGCGCTCCGACATGCGGAAGGCGCGGCCGATGTCGCTGGTCCACACGCCCGCGCCGAGTCCGAAGCGCACGTCGTTGGCGATCGCCAGGGCTTCCTCCTCGTCCTTGAACTTGATCACCGACAGCACCGGACCGAACACCTCTTCCTGGGCGATGCGCATGCTGTTCTTCACGCCGGTGAACACGGTCGGCTGCACGAACCAGCCCTCGCCGCACTCGCCGCCGGCGGCAGCACTGCCGCCCATGGCCAGGGCGGCGCCTTCCTTCTTGGCGATGTCGATGTAGCCCAGCACCTTCTGGTATTGCGGCTGCGTGGCGATCGGGCCGATCTGCGTCTGCATGCTCATGGGATCGCCCATGCGTGCAGTCTTGGCCAGCGCGGTGAGACGCTCGACGAACTGGTCGTGCACGCTCTCCTGCAGCAGCAGGCGCGAGCCGGCGATGCAGGTCTGTCCGGCGGCGGCGAAGATGCCCGACACCGCGCCGTTGATGGCGTCGTCGATGTTGGCGTCGGCGAACACCACGTTGGGCGACTTGCCGCCCAGTTCCATGGTCACGCGCTTGAGCGTCTTGGCTGCCGCTTCGTTGATCGCGCGGCCGGTGGCATCCGAGCCGGTGAACGAGACCTTCGCCACCTTGGGGTGACCGGTGAGGGCTGGGCCGACTTCCTTGCCGAAGCCGGTGACCACGTTGACCACACCCGGCGGAAAGCCGGCTTCCTCCACCAGCTTCACGAACTCGAGCGTGGAGGCGGAAGTGAACTCGGAAGGCTTGACCACCACCGTGCAGCCGGCAGCGAGCGCCGGCGCGAGCTTGTAGGCGAGCAGCAGCAGCGGCGAGTTCCAGGCGGTGATCGCGACCACCACACCCACCGGCTCGTGCCGGGTGAAGTTGAAATAGCCCTTCTTGTCGAGCGGGATGACCGCGCCTTCGATCTTGTCGGCCAGCCCGCCGAAGTAGTAGTACCACTGCGGGATGTAGTTGAGCTGGCCTTGCATCTCGGCGATCAGCTTGCCGTTGTCCTGCACTTCGATCTCGGCCAGGCGCCTGGCATCGCGCGCGACCAGGTCGCCCAGCTTGTGCATCAGCAGGCCGCGCTGGCTCGCGGTCAGTTGCGACCACGGTCCCTGCGTCAGCGCGCGATGCGCTGCTTCCACCGCGCGATCGGCGTCCTGCGCGTCGCCCTGCGCGACCTGCGCCCACACCTTGCCGGTGAACGGGTAGTAGCTGTCGAACCACTTGCCCGACGCGGCATCGACGAACTTGCCGTCGATGTACATCTGGTATTTCTTCATGCAATCCTCCTCAGAATTCGATATTGAGCCGCGCTACCGCTGTCGTAACCACATTCTGGTTTTTCGCCAGCTGCAGGATCCCTCGCTGCGCTCGGGATGACACCGTGGTCTCGGGTCGTGTCATCCCCAACTGTGTCATCCCGAACGAAGTGAGGGATCTTCCTAAGCGATGCGAGGGCTTTCATCGATCTCGGAAACAATCTCGCCACGCTCGGGATAACGCCATCACTTGCGTACGCCCATCCTGCGTTCCTTGGCCCGCACCAGTGCGCTGATCACGCTGTTGTACGGTGCCTGCAGTCCGAGCGCCTCGGCTGCCGGCGGGATCGCACCGTTGATGGATTCGATCTCCGACATGCGTCCGGCCAGATGGTCGAGCAGCATCGACGGCCGTGCGCCGGGGATCTTCGAGCCGAAGTTGTGCACGTAGGCGACCGGGTCCTCGATGTCGAGCTTCACGCCGCGCGCCACCGCAACCTGGTAGGCCTCGCATGCGCAGCCGGATGCCACCGCCCAGGTGTCCGGGTCGGCCATCACTTCGGCGATGGTGCGTTCGGTGATGGTGCAGGTGCCGGAGAAGCATACGTTGCAGATGAGCTTCTCCCATATCAGCTGATCGATGTCGTCGAAGCACTTCACGCGGAAGCCGCCCGATTCCCATGTCTGCGCCACCCGTTGCAGGCGCGGGGTGATCGGACCGCCGAACTCGCCCAGACGCACCAGCTCCCAGCCGTTGTGATGCGCGTGTCCGGGGCCGCGCATGGAGGCGCCGAATCCGCCCACCACACCGACCATGACCCGCTCTCGCCCGAGCACGCGTGCGGCCGTGTCCGGACCGCCGAGGCCGTTCTGGATCGACAGCACCACGCTGTCGGCGCCGAGCAGCGGCTTGCATGCCTGCGCCGCCTGCTCCACGTGCATGGCCTTGGTGGCGATGATCACCAGATCGCAGATCCCGGCCTCGGATGCATCGCCGGTGGCATGCACCCGCACCGTCCGATCGCCCGAGGCGCCCTCCAGGCGCAGCCCATTGGTGCGCATGGCTTCGACGTGCTCACGCCAGGCGTCGATGGCCCATACTTCATGACCCGCCGCGGCGAGCAGGGCGGCGTACACGCTGCCCATGGCGCCGGTGCCCATCACCGCAATCTTCATGTGCTGTCCTTCCTGCCGGTTTTCGTGACGATCGTTGTTTGCGCCGGGCGCTACAGGCTGCAGCCTTTCGCTTTCAGTGTCTGATCCACCCAGCTGCGATCGAGTGTGCGCTGTGCGATGCGCTGCATGACGTCCTGCTCGCGCTGCGCCAGCGCGAGCGTGCGCTGGATCACCCCTTCGGCCTCCGCGCGCGGCACGATCACCACGCCGTCCTGGTCGCCGACCACAAGATCGCCGGCCTGCACCACCACCCCGCCGATGTCGATCGCGACATTGATCTCGCCCGGCCCCTCCTTGCGCGGTCCACGCGGGCTGGTCCCGCGCGCGTATACCGGTAGCGCCCCGGCGCCGATCTCGGCCAGATCGCGAATCGCGCCGTCGATGACGAAACCGGCGATCCCGCGGCTGGCGGCGTAGGCAGTGACGATGCCGCCGACCACGCTCACGTCCAGGCTGCCGCCCGCTTCGACCACGATCACCTCGCCGGCTCGTGCCACGTCCACCGCCTTGTGCACCATCAGATTGTCGTTCGGCGGCACGCGTACCGTCAGCGCCGGTCCGCACAATACGCCGCCGCGATGCATGGCGCGAATAGCGCCCGACACCGCGTGCGTGAAGTTCATGCTGTCGGACAGATTGGCGGAGGCGAGCGGGCGCAGCGCGTCGAGCAGCTCCTGCGCCGGCAGCGCCGGAGACGGAAGAATACGGAAACCGATGGTCATGGGTGGTAGTCGCAAGAACGGGAAATGAGGCACGGCGCCGCGAGAACGCGGCTTCCGCCGAAACCGTTAGTGTAGCGTGCCATGCCGGAGGGCTCATGGCGTCGCGGCTGCGCGTGCGCACGCGGTGCTAGACTGGGCCGGCAACTCGGGAACGACAGCAACGGCAACGCAGGAACGACAACGCGGGATCGACCCATCATCGCACTGCTGAGGAGAAGAGCCATGAGTTTCGTCGGGAAGGCAATCCTGTCTTTGGGGCTCGGAGCATCGCTGGTCGCAGGCACGGCAATCGTGGTCGCGGCCGATGACGCCGGGCAGGCGTTGCTGTCGCGCGCCCAGGCGCTGTTCAAGCCGCTGCCTGCGGATGCTGCAACGCCGGAACGCCCGATCACGCCCGAGCTGGTGGAGCTCGGGCAGGCGTTGTTCTTCGAGCCACGGGTTTCGACCGACGGCAAGGTGTCCTGTGCGTTCTGTCACAACCCCAGCTTTTACGGTACCGACGCGCTGCCGCAGTCGGCAGGCAACCGCGGCCGGCTGGTGCCGCGCAATGCGCCCACCGTGTTCAACACTGCGCTGCAGTTCGTGCAGCACTACGGTGGCAATCGTGCCGACGTGGAAGAGCAGGCGCTGAAGGCGCTGACCGCCGCGCTGGCTTACGGCAACAAGGACTTCGCCGAAGCCGAAACGCGCCTGCGCGCGTTGCCGGGCTATCGTCCGCTGTTCGAGAAGGCATTCCCGGGTCAGGCGGAGCCGGTCACAGTGGAGAACTGGAGCAAGGCCATCGGCGCCTACGAGCGCGTACTCCTCACTCCCGCGCCGTTCGATCGCTATCTCGAAGGCGACACCAGCGCCTTGAGCGATCAAGCCAGGCGTGGCCTGGACAAGTTCATCACCACCGGCTGTGCCGCCTGTCACGGCGGTGTCACCGTCGGCGGGCAGATGTACCAGAAGTTCGGCATCACCCAGGATTACTGGCTGGCGACCGGCAGCCAGGAGAACGCGTTGCTCAAGGGCCGCGACAAGGGCCGCTTCCACGACACCCAGGACGAAGCCGACAGCTTCATCTTCAAGGTACCGCAACTGCGCAACGTCGCCGTCACGCCGCCCTACTTCCACGACGGTTCCGTGGCGGACCTGGGCGATGCCGTGCGCGTCATGGCCAAGGTGCAGCTGGGGCGTGATCTGGAAAAAGGCGACGTCGAGGATATCGTCGCCTTCCTGCACAGCCTGACCGGCGAAGTGCCGGAGGTGTTTGCGCGCGCGCCCAACCTGCCCGCGGCGGCCTACAAGTAGCAGGCTGGCTATAGGGTGCAGGCCGGATGAACCAACCAGTGTGTCATCCCGAGCGAAGGCGAGGGATCTTGCTTTTCGCCTGTCCGGGCGATCGAACCTTCACGGCAAGATGTCTCGCTACGCTCGACATGACACCAGTGATGACATGGCACCGATGATACGGTGTCATGTCGCACACTCGTCGCCCCGGCACAGTCGTCTCACGCACTCGTCGCCCCGGCGGAGGCCGCGGCCCAGGTTTGTACGTCTCTATACTGCCTGGATTCCGGCTTTCGCCGGAATGACGAGAGGAGAGAGTCGGATTCCAGCTTGCGCCGGAGTGACGACAGGAAGGAATTCTCCGCTCAGCGCCTGACCGTGCTCGCGTTCTGTCCGAACAGGAACTTTCTCGCGTCTTCATCTACCGTCGGCCGGGTATTGAGACGCTTGCCGACCTCGTAGGCGCGCTGTACTGCCGGGCGCGCCTGCATTGCCGCGAACCAGCGCTGCAGATTCGGAAAGTCCCGTAGATCCTGATTCTGCCGCTGGTAGGGAACGATCCACGGATAGCACGCCATGTCGGCGATGGAATACTCGTCCGCAACGAACTCACGTCCCTGCAGCCGCTTGTCGAGCACCGCGTACAGACGTGCGGTTTCGTTTACGTAACGATCGATGCCGTAGCCGATTTTCTCCGGTGCGTAATGCAGGAAGTGGTGCGTCTGGCCCGCCATCGGCCCGAGGCCGGCGATCTGCCAGCACAGCCACTCCATCACCTGCACCCAGGCGCGCGTATCGCGCGGCAGATAGCGTCCGGTCTTGGCCGCGAGATAGACCAGGATGGCGCCCGATTCGAAGACCGGGATCGGCTCGCCGCCGTCCGCCGGTTCGGTGTCCACGATCGCAGGCATGCGATTGTTCGGAGCGATCGCCAGGAAGTCCGGGGCGAACTGCTCGCCGCGCCCGATGTCGACCGGCTTGATCGTATACGGGGTGCCGGTTTCCTCGAGAAAGATGGTGATCTTGTGACCGTTCGGTGTCGGCCAGTAGTAGAGATCGATCATGACGAGCAGGTGCTCCGTGATGCAGCGGTGGATGGAAGACGCATTGTCTCATCGCGCTCGCCAGCGGTCGGGCGCGCGGCTTGCCTGCCGATTCTGATCTCGAGGAAGCGCTGAACACGCGATGGTTGGCCAGAGCTTCCTTGACGATCCACAAACAGGAGGTTCGCCATGAAGCGCAAGGGGTCGGCAGTATGGAGCGGTGATCTGAAGTCGGGCAAGGGAACGGTCTCGACCGACAGCGGCGTTCTGCGCGACACGCAGTACTCGTTCGCCACCCGCTTCGAGCAGGGCGCGGGCACGAACCCGGAGGAGCTGATCGCGGCGGCGCACGCCGGCTGCTTCTCCATGGCATTGTCCGCACAACTCGGCGCCCAGGGCATCACGCCCGAGCGCATCGCCACCACCGCCACCGTGACCCTGGAAAAGCAGGATGGCGGCTTCACCATCACCGCCGTGCACCTGGAAGTGCGCGCGCGCATCCCCGGCGGTGATCGAGCCGTGTTCGAGACCGCCGCGGACGAGGCCAAGCGCAATTGCCCGGTGTCGAAGGTGCTCAATACAGATATCACCATGAGCGCCGCGCTGGAATCCTGACACGGCGTAACCTGCATGGACCCGGTGCGCAGCAGCTTTCGTCAGCGCCGGGACACGTAGGGGTTGCCGCTCACGTAGAAGCGCAGGAGGCGCCTGGCCCAGGCGCCGGCGTAATCCACGCCGATGCGCGGGCGGCGGGCGACGCGGCAACGGTAAGGCTCGCGCGCGGCGGCGAGGTACAGCCGCTCGCCCAGCAGGTCTTCGCCGTTCAGACGACGGTCGATGTGCAGTGTCCTGCACAGCAGGGCGGGGCCTTGCGTACGGCCATCGACGTTGCACACCGGTTCGAGGGCGCGGATCAGCACCGCAGTGCCGGTGCCGCCCTCGGTCACCACGTTCATGCAATGGTGCATGCCGTAGATCATGTAGACATAGGCGTGACCGGCGGCGCCGAACATGGTCGCCGTGCGTGCGGTCAGTCCCTTCGACGAATGCGCAGCGAGATCGGCAGGGCCGAGATAGGCTTCCACCTCGACGATGCGGCCCGCCATGAGGACGCCCTCGTGTTCGCGCACGAGCAGCGTCCCGAGCAGATCACGCGCGACGCTCAAAGTGTCGCGCTGGTAGAACTCCCGTGGCAGGCGCAGCCAGCCCGGGACGGCGGTCACTGCTCCAGCAGGCTGCGCAGCATCCAGGCAGTCTTCTCGTGCACTTCCAGGCGCTGGGTCAGCAGATCGGCGGTGGGCTGATCGTTTGCCTTCTCGACGATGGGGAACAGCTTGCGCGCGGTGCGTGCCGTGGCTTCCTGCGCTTCCACCAGGTAGCGGACCATGTCCATCGCCTTGGGCACACCCTGGTTTTCCTTGATGGACGCAAGCTTCCCGAACTCCCGGTAGGTGCCGGGAGCGGGATGTCCGAGGGCACGGATGCGCTCGGCAATCAGGTCCAGCGCATTCCACTGCTCGGTGTATTGCTCCATGAACATCAGATGCAGCGTGTTGAACATCGGACCGGTGACGTTCCAGTGGAAGTTGTGCGTCATCAGATAAAGGGTGAAGCTGTCGGCCAGCAGACCGGACAGGCCTTCGGCGATCTTCGCCCGGTCACGCTCGGCGATGCCGATGTCGATCTTCAGTGGCTTGAGCTGCTGCTTTTCCGCTTTCATCGGTACTATCCCTCGACAATGACAAGGTTGGGTGGGAACGAATTCGATCTCGCGCCTGGCGAGACTCGTTCGGAGCCTCCCTAGCGTAGCAGACCGCAACCAAAGCGCAACGATCCCAGGCCCGGTCATCTCCTGGTCATCTAATCATCATCGAGGAGTTCGCGCAGCCTGCCCTCGGGCAGACTGCGCAGTCGGGTGCGGTTCAACCGAGGAACTCGATCACCTGCCGGTTGAACTTCTCCGGGTTCTCCATGAACATGAAGTGGCTGCCGCCTTCGGCTTCCTCGTAGATGTGCACCTGCGCGCCCGGGATCTGGCTGGCGATCCACTGCTGCGAGCGCGGGGTGAAGAAGCTCTTGGTGCCGCCGAACACCAGGGTCGGGATGTCGATGGTCTGGATCACGTCGCGCCAGTCCTGGCAGCAATGGTCCACCAGCAGCCTGGCCGCCTGCGCGCGCGGAAACTTCAGGTTCTCCTGCAGCACCCAGTCGAGCTTGTCGGTGGGATAGGCCTTGGTGAAGAACACGTTCCTGACGAAGCCCTCGGTGGTCTTCACTCCGTCCGGACCGGCCAGCCCGGCGGCCGTGCCATACAGCGTTTCCGGCGTGAACAGGGCGCCGGTGATGGCCTTCTCTTCGTCGGACCATCCCGGCCAGACCACGCCGGTGGTCGCCTGATCGATGACGATCATGTGTGACAGGCGATCGGCGCCGTAGTGATCCCAGTAGCTCCACATCACCGACGCACCCATGGAATGCCCGCCGAGCGCCACGTCACGCAGTCCCATGCCTTCCAGGAATTCGTGGGTGTCCTGTGCCAGCTGCGCCATGCGGTAGCCGCCGGCCGGCTTGCCCGATTCGCCGTGGCCGCGCATGTCCAGTGCGATGACACGATAGCGGCTGGAGAGCCCTGCGAGCTGACCCTCGAACATGGCCGCGGTCTGCGACCAGCCGGGAATCAGCACCACCGGCTTGCCGCGGCCGGCCTCGAGGTAGTGCAACTTGGTGCCGTCGGAAAGCGTATGGAAGCCTGATTTGCTGCCGGCCGGACCCGCCGCGGTGGCGGTAGCCTGCCGCTGACTACCCGTGGTGCAACCGGCGACGAGCAGGCCGGCGCCCAGAACGGCTGCGCCGCGTACGAATTGCCGCCGCGTGGAATCCACGTCCATCGTGCCCTTGACTTCCTCCATCGTCGTGCTCCTCCTCTGCTTGTGCGGAATGCCGGTTCGGCTTCCGTTCTTTCCGAGATGGCGGCTTGCCGGATGGCTACATGTTGCGCCGGTACTGCCCGCCCACTTCGAACAGCGCGTGCGTGATCTGACCCAGCGAACATACGCGTACCGCGTCCATCAGCACCTCGAAGACATTGCCGTTGTCGATCACCGCCTGCTGCAGGCGCTCGAGCATCGGACCACTGGCGTCACGATTGCCTGCATGGAACTGCGCCAGGCGCTCGAGCTGGCTGCGCTTTTCCTCCTCGGTGGAGCGGATCAGCTCCAGCGTCTGCGGCACCGGATCGCCGTGCGGGTTGCGGAAGGTGTTCACGCCGATGATGGGATAGGAGCCGTCGTGCTTGCGGTGCTCGTAGTACAGCGACTCCTCCTGGATCTTGCCGCGCTGGTAGCCCAGCTCCATGGCGCCAAGCACGCCGCCGCGCGCGGAGATCGCCTCGAACTCCTTGAGCACTGCCTCCTCCACCAGCTCCGTCAGCTCCTCGATGATGAAGGCGCCCTGGTTCGGGTTCTCGTTCTTCGCCAGCCCCCATTCTCGGTTGATGATGAGCTGGATGGCCATGGCGCGACGCACCGA
>JAHCKU010000390.1 GCA_026125625.1 Burkholderiales bacterium
CTCGAATCATCCAGGGCGAACATGGCCGGAAGGTCCTTGACCTGCATGCGCACGATCGCAAGCGGCATGCGTGCGCCTTGAGCCGCGCGCGCGAAAATGAACACGGTGTCGTTCGGTGCCACGTTGTCCTTGAACTCTGCAGCCAGGCTCACCCGTCCGCTGATTGCGCCTTGAGCAGCGCTGTGCTCGACCGGTGTATCGGCCGTACCGCCCGCTTCCAGCGTGCGTGCGCGCTCGATCCCTGCAGCCAGGGCCTGACCGAGCTCGGAATCCTTGGGCACCTGGATCGACACCTTTTCCCAATAGGCGATGGCCTTGCGATACTCGTGCGCCTCGAACGCCGCACCGCCCGCCATGGTCAGGGCCTTCGCATCGTTCGGTGCAATCGTCAGGGCGCGCTCCAGCAGGCGTCGAGGCTGGCCGGCCAACGTTCCGTTCATCTGCGCCAGCGCTTCGGCATACTCGATCATGATCTCGGCATCTGCCGGCCGGCGCCGGTCGGCCTCGGCCAGCGCATCCACTGCCTCCGGATAGCGCTCCAGCGCCTTGTAGGCACGTCCGAGCATGAGCCAGCCGATCGGATCTCCCGGGTCGTTGCGCATGCGCTCGGCGAGCTTCTCGGTCATGGCGGCGAAATCCTCGGCGCTCACCGGCGTGGAATCCGGCACCGAGCGCTTGGCCGCGCCGATGCCCTCGGGCTGTCCCAGCATGGCGTACAACACGCCGGCCGTCACCGGCAGCGCCAGTGCGATCAGCAGCGCAGTCACCCTGCTGCCGCGCGCGACATTGCCCGCACCATCGCGCTGATCACCCACATCATCCAGCATGCGCCGCTGCAGCTCCGCGCGCGCCGCTTCGTACTGCGCATGGTCGAGCGTGCCGAGCTCGAGGTCGCGTTCCAGTTCGGCGAACTGGTCGCGATAGATCGCGAGATTGGTGCCGCGCATGGATGCGGGGCGTGCAGCGGGTTTGCGCAGCAGCGGCCAGAGTACGAACACCAGCGCCGTCGCGATCAGTACAGCAGCCAGCACGCCGAACAATGTCATCGGGACTCCGGATCGGAACCGGTCGACAGCAGCGCTTCGGCGTGTGCGCGTTCGACCTCGGACAGCGCGGGCGCGACGGCATCCCGCCGCCGCCGGCGCAGGGTGAGGAACAATCCCGCCAGGGCCGCGATCAGCAGCAGTACGGGTCCCGCCCAGAGCAGCACCGTGGTTGCCTTCAGGGGCGGGCGGTAGAGCACGAAATCACCGTAACGTGCGGTCAGCCATGCGCGGATCTCGGCATCGCTCTTCCCGGCGACGATCTGCTCGCGCACCTGATTGCGCAGATCGACGGCGAGATCGGCGTTGGAGTCGGCCAGCGACTGGTTCTGGCACACCAGGCAGCGCAGCTCGTGCGACAACGCCTTCAAACGCTGTTCGACCAGCGGATCGCCGGCTGCCGGCGGTGCCTCCGCCGCCTGCACGACGGTACCTGTCATCACCAGCATCCATAGCAGCAGTGCGATCGAGCGCATCATGACTGCAGCCGCTGGATCAGCGGAACGATGGTGCCGTCCAGGACTTCGGGCGTGACCGGTCCGATGTGCTTGTAGCGGATCACGCCCTGCTTGTCGATCACGAAGGTCTCCGGCACGCCATACACACCGTAGTCGATGCCCACACGGCCATCGCCATCGACCACCGACACGTCGTAAGGATTGCCGTGCCGGGCCAGCCAGGCCCGGGCGTCGTCCGGCTTGTCCTTGTAGTTGAGCCCGTACAGCGGCACCAGCCCCTGGCGCGAGAACTCGACCAGCAGCGGATGCTCGTCCAGGCATGCCACGCACCACGAGGCCCATACGTTCAGGATCCATACCTGACCGCGCATATCCTCCGCGCGCACGCTGAGGTTGGGGTCGTCCAGACGCGTCAGCGTGAAGGCAGGCGCCGGCTTGTCGATGAGCGGCGAGGGCACTTCACGCGGCTTCAGCCCCAGGCCGATACCGAGAAAGACGACCAGGACGATGAAGACGCCGAGCGGAATGAGGAAACGGTTCACTGCGGCAGCACGGGCGCGGCAAGGCGCATGGGGAAGCACTTGTTCAGTGCTTCCCTGGCAACCGGGTTGGAACGAAGCAGCGGATACGCGTTCATGCCGCGCTCGCCGGCGCCGGAGCACGTGCGACGTCGGTGCCGGCAGCCTCCTGCCGCTTGCGTGCAAGCCGATAGCGCCGGTCGCTCACTGCAACCATGCCACCGATGGCCATCAGGAAACAGCCACCCCAGATCCAGTCCACGAACGGCTTGTGATAGACACGCACCACCCATGCGCCGTCGCCGACCGGCTCGCCCAGGGAAACGTACAGGTCACGCGTGAAGCCGGAATCCATGTCGGCCTCGGTCATGGGCATCTGCTGCACCGTATAGAAGCGCTTCTCGGGGTGCAGCCGGGTGATCTCGCGGCCGTTGTCGAAAACGGCGACGTGCCCGCGCGTCGATTCGTAGTTCGGCCCCTGGATGCGATCGAGACCTTCCAGGCGGAAGGTGTAGCCACCGACCTCCACCGTGTCGCCCACCATCATGCGCACGTCCTTCTCCGTTTCGTACCCGCGCACCATGGTCACGCCGACGACGAACACGCCGACGCCGAGGTGCGCCAGCAGCATGCCCCAGTATCCGCGCGGCAGGCTGCGCAGGCGCGCCCCGAGGGAAGCGGTACCGGCGGCTTTCAGTTGTGCCAGGCGCTCGCGCAGATTGACGAAGCCGGCGGCAATGATCCACACCGCGAGCAGCAGGCCAAGCGCGATCAGCGGCGTCCATTTGCCCATCGTGTAAGGCAGCAGCACCGCGCACACCACCGCCACCGCGAAGGCCCAGCGCAGACGCATGGCCAGCTCGGGCAGCCTGGCGGCCTTCCAGCGTGCGATCGGTCCGATGCCCATGAGAAACAGCGCCGGCGCCATCAGCGGGACAAACACGGCATCGAAGTAAGGCGGGCCGACGGACAGCTTGCCCAGGCCCAGCGCATCCAGGAACAACGGATACAGGGTGCCGAGCAGCACTGCGGCAGCGGCCACCAGCAGCAGCACGTTGTTGGCGAGCAGCATCGATTCGCGCGAGATCAGCTCGAACTTTCCGCCCACGCCGACTCTCGGCGCACGCCACGCGAACAGCACCAGGGAGGCGCCGATCACGATGACCAGGAAGGCCAGGATGAAGATGCCGCGCGCAGGGTCGGTGGCGAATGCATGCACCGAGGTGATCACGCCCGAGCGCACCAGGAAGGTGCCGAGCAGCGACAGCGAAAACGCCACAATCGC
>JAHCKU010000391.1 GCA_026125625.1 Burkholderiales bacterium
TCAAGGAGTTGTGCCGCGCGCTCGAGATTCCCTTCATCTTCAAATCCTCCTACGACAAGGCCAACCGCAGCTCGGGCAAGGCGTTTCGCGGCCCGGGCATGGAGCAGGGGCTGGAGATCCTGGCCGAAGTGCGCAAGGCGCTGGGCGTGCCGATCCTGACCGACGTGCATACCGAGCAAGAGGTGCCGACGGTGGCAGCGGTGGTCGACGTTCTCCAGACGCCCGCATTCCTGTGCCGGCAGACCGATTTCATCCGCGCAGTGGCCTCGGCCGGCCGGCCGGTCAACATCAAGAAGGGGCAATTCCTGGCGCCCTGGGACATGAAGAACGTGATCGACAAGGCGCGCGAAGCGAGCGGACAGGACAACATCCTGGTATGCGAACGCGGCGCCTCCTTCGGCTACAACAATCTCGTCTCCGACATGCGTGCGCTGGCGGTGATGCGCGATACCGGATGTCCGGTGGTGTTCGATGCCACGCATTCGGTGCAGCTGCCCGGCGGGCAGGGGACCTCCAGCGGTGGGCAGCGTGAATTCGTGCCGGTCCTCGCGCGCGCTGCGGTGGCCGCAGGCATTTCCGGTGTATTCATGGAAACGCACCCCGATCCGGCGAAGGCATTGTCGGACGGCCCGAATGCCTGGCCGCTCGAGCATATGCGCGAGCTGCTGGAGACGTTGAAGGAACTGGATGCGCTGGTCAAGCGCCGGCGCTTGGTGGAGATGGCACTCCAGGCTTGAAACCGCTCAACGCAAAGCCCGCAAAGGATGAATGGCAACGCGCATTCATCGGCGCGATTCTGATTCCGGCAGAGCCTCCAGCGGCTTTCTTTGCGTCCTTTGCGGGCTTCGCGTCGAAGGGCGGTAGTCTCATGCACAACAGGAAACCTGACTGATGAGTTCAATCGTTGACGTTATTGCCCGCGAGATCCTGGATTCACGCGGAAATCCCACGGTCGAAGCGGACGTGCTGCTCGAGTCCGGAGTCATGGGGCGTGCCGCCGTGCCCTCCGGGGCCTCCACCGGCACGAAGGAGGCGATCGAGCTGCGCGACGGCGACGCCGCGCGTTACCTGGGCAAGGGCGTGCTGCGCGCGGTGGAGAACGTCAACACCGAGATCTGCGAAGCCATCATCGGCCTGGATGCGGTGGAGCAGGCGCTGATCGACCAGACCTTGATCGAGCTCGACGGCACGGAGAACAAGGAGCGTCTGGGTGCCAACGCAGCGCTGGCGGTGTCGCTGGCAGTGGCCAAGGCAGCGGCCGAGGAATCCGGGCTGCCGCTGTATCGCTACCTGGGCGGTGCCGGACGCATGCAGCTGCCGGTGCCGATGATGAACGTCATCAACGGCGGCGCGCATGCCAACAACAGCCTCGACCTGCAGGAGTTCATGATCATTCCGGTGGGCCTGGGCAGCTTTCGTGACGCATTGCGTTGCGGTGCCGAGGTGTTCCACACCCTCAAGAAGCTGATCAACGCCCAGGGCATGCCGACCACCGTGGGCGACGAAGGCGGCTTCGCCCCCAGTCTGTCCGGGAACGAGGCTGCCCTGCAGCTGATCATGGAAGCGATCGACCAGGCCGGCTACACGCCTGGCACGCAGGTCGCGATCGGCCTCGACTGCGCCAGCTCCGAGTTCTTCCGCGACGGGCGCTATCACATCGAGTCGGAAGGGCTGCAGCTCGATTCGAAGCAGTTCACGGACTATCTCGCTGCCTGGGTGGACAAGTACCCGATCATCAGCATCGAAGACGGCATGGCCGAGAACGATTGGGATGGCTGGGAGCTGCTCACCGACCGGCTGGGCGAGAACGTGCAACTGGTCGGTGACGATCTGTTCGTCACCAACACCCGCATCCTGGCCGAAGGCATCCGGCGCGGCGTAGCCAACTCGATCCTGATCAAGATCAATCAGATCGGAACTTTGACCGAGACCTTCGCTGCCATCGAGATGGCCAAGCGCGCGGGCTACACCTCGGTGGTGTCGCACCGTTCGGGCGAGACCGAAGACACCGTCATTGCCGACATCGCCGTGGCGACCAATGCGTTGCAGATCAAGACCGGCTCGCTCTCGCGAGCCGATCGCACCGCCAAGTACAATCAGCTGCTGCGCATCGAGGAGGACCTGGGTGAGTCGGCCAGATATCCCGGGCGCGATGCGTTCTATCAGCTGTACTGACCCCTATCCCCGGCACTTGCCGAATGCAACGTACGTCCAGAGCGCAAAGGTGAGTCGGGCAACGCCCTTGCTGCGCACTTGCGGCGTCCAACGCTTCTGACGCCAACGTGCGCACCCTCGCCATCGCCCTCGTCGTCCTGATCGCAGCCGTTCAGACTCCGCTGTGGTTCGGCAAGGGTGGCTGGCTGCGGGTGTGGGAGCTGCGCAGGGACCTGGAAAGCGCACAGGCGGACAACGCCCGGCTGCGTGCCCGCAACGCCGCGCTGGATGCCGAGGTGCGCGACCTGAAGACCGGCTACGAGGCGGTGGAAGAGCGTGCCCGCAGTGAGCTGGGCATGATCAAGCAGGACGAGGTGTTCTTTCAGGTGGTCGAGCCGGCCAGGCAGGCGGCGGTTTCCGAGTAGCCCTCCAGCGCTCGTCGGCTGCGATGCGCGAACGCGACGCTTGGAGCACATGTGTTTCTCAGCGGGAGAGATCGGCGTCGGTATTGAGATTGCCGAAGGCGTGCGCGTCCTCGAACTCCACTTCGACGCTCGCCATCTCCCGATGCCATTCACCCGCCCGGCGACCACCTGCATGCAGATAGCGATCGAGCGCGGTGCGGACATCGCGGTGCATCAGCGCGAATACCGGATGCGTGCGCCCGCCGCTGCGCGCCACTGCCACCTGTGCCCGCTCGGCATCGCAGGCTGCACGCAGCCGTAGCACCAGATCGGGCGGCAGCCAGGGTGAATCGCAGGGGCAGCTCGCCAGCCAGTCGTGACGAGCCGCTGCCAGGGCCGCGTGCAGGCCGGCCAGCGGGCCGGCGAAACCGGCGACCTGATCCGGGACGACCGTGTAGCAGAGCGCGCGGTAGCGCTCCAGATTGCGGTTGGCGTTGATGAGCAACTCATCGACCTGTGGGGCGAAGCGCTCGATCACGTGAGTGATCAACGGCCTGCCGGCCAGCTCGATCCAGCCCTTGTCGGCTCCGCCCATGCGGGTGCCGCGGCCGCCGGCGAGGATGACGCCGGAAATCCTGGGGCGATCGCCCTGGCTGGACGTCGAAGTCAGAGCACGCCTTCGAGTACCTGCACTTCGACTTCGGCGCCCGCTGCGGTGTTGCCCTGGTCGTCGGGCA
>JAHCKU010000392.1 GCA_026125625.1 Burkholderiales bacterium
ACCCGAACCCGATTCACGGCCAGCCAGAAAGAAGAATCATCCCGCCCACCTGACGGCGGGCTAGACACCACCGGCATACTCCTATCAGAGATTGACAATCATCCGTCGGCGGCCTAGGATTTGAACAACTGGTTAAACCATATGGTGAACCATGGCCTCGAGGCCCGCGATCCGCCGGCCCCTGTCGGCGACCTCGAATCCGCACGCCGGCGACGCACCCCAGACCCGCGAGCGCATCCTGGACGCAGCGTTCCGGCGCCTGGTGTCCGAAGGCTACGCGGCACTGAGCGTGCGTGAAATCGCCAAGGACGCCGGTGTCAACCATGCACTGATCAACTATCACTTCCGCAGCAAGGACCAGCTGGTCATCGAGGTGCTCGACGCGGTGAACCAGCGGCTGCTGTCGCGCCAGGCGTCGATGTACGCAAGCGATGGCGGCTTCGCGCAGAAGTGGGCCAGCGCGCGGCGTTTCTACCAGGAAGACCTCGACTCGGGTTTCGTGCGCTTGCAGGCCGAGCTGTGGGCAGCCAGCTTCTCCAACGCCGGGCTGCGCGAGAAGTTCCTGCCGCGCCTGCTGGCCTGGAAGAAGCTCGTGCTGGGCGCCGTACGCGAGGCCGTTGCCGCATTGGAGGTAGACGGCACGAAGCTGCCGCCGCCGTTCACGCCCGAAGTCATCGCATGCTGGATTTCGGAGTTCTGGCTCGGCATGGAGTTCGCCGATCTGCTGGGCGTGAAGGAGGAGCGCGCTCAGCATCGCGCGGCGCTGGACGCCGTCCAGTGGCTGCTGGAATCGCTGGACGCCAAAGCTGCCCGAATCCCGCAGCCCGCTGTCCGTAGCGGGGGCCGCCGATGAACACGCCCGCCCGCCCCCCGCCGGAACGCCTGGCCCGGATCGCAGGTCCGTTGCCCGAGCCCGGCGCCGTACCGCATGCCGACACCTCGCCGTACGACACCGTGCAGCCGGTACACGAGGGCTTCGTCGACCGTGAGGGGGTGAAGATCTGGTACGCGACGTGGGGCGAAAGCGGTCCGTGGATCGCCTTCGCCCCGCCGTTCCAGATCGTGCACAGCCAGATACTCAAGGGCACAGTGCCCTACCTGTCGCAGCACTTCCGTGTCATCACTACGGACGGTCGCGGCAATGGCCGCTCCGACCGGCCAACGGGGCAGAACGCATACAGCTTCGACCATTTCTACGACGACTTCGTCGCCGTCCTCGATGCGGTTGGCGCCGAGCGCGTGGCCGTGGTCGGCATCTCGGCCGCCGTGCTGACTGTGCTGCGGCTGGCGGCTGAACAGCCGCAGCGCGTCACGCACGTGGTCACCGCCGGGGGCTTTGCCGACTCGGTTGCAGGCGACGAGAAACTCTCGCAGCGCCTGAAGATGGAGGGCGAGTTGCTGCACAGCGACTGGCCCGCCTATGTCGACTGGTTCATTGCCACCATCTTCAGCGAGCCGCATTCGACCAAGCCGTACGAGGATGGCGTGCACTACGGCTGGGCCACCCGGGCCGAATGGCTGGACTGGTGCCGCAACGCGTGGAGGGGTAACGACGTGCGCGAACTGGCGCGCCGCGTGGTCTGCCCGACGCTCGTGATCCACGGCGACGATGACCGGCGCGTTTCGTACGCCAAGGGCTGCGAGATCCATGCACTGGTCGAGGGTTCGAAGATGCTCACCGTTGCCGGCGGCGGTCATGTCACGGCAGCACGCGATCCGGTGGTCTTCAACCGCACGCTGCGCGAGTTCATCGGCGGCGCGGCGCGCCAGCGCACATGGACGCGCGCCATGAAGCGGCCACGCCGCGCGCTGTTCATCTCCAGCCCCATTGGCCTCGGCCACGTGCAGCGCGATCTTGCCATCGCACGCGAGCTGCGCAAGCTGCAGCCGGATCTGGCGATCGACTGGTTCACCGTCGACCCTGCCGCGGACTATCTCGAGCGCGAAGGCGAACACCTGCATCCGATCACCCGGCGCCTGGCCAGCGAGAGCCGCCACTTCGAGCGAGTGGCCGGGGAGCACGACCTGTCGGCCTTCTTCGCACTGCGCACGATGGACGAGATCATGAGCCACAACTTCATGACCTTCGTCGACCTGGTCGAGGCCGAGCACTACGACATCGTGATCGGCGACGAGGCCTGGGACGTCGACTACTACTATCACGAGAACCCGGAGCTCAAACGCCAGCCCTATGTCTTTCTCACCGACTTCGTCGGCTGCCTGCCGATGGAGGAAGGCAACGAGCGCGAAGCCGCACTGTGCGCCGACCGCAATGCGGACGACATCGAGCATGTGGCGCGTTACCCGTACCTGCGCGACACTGCCATCTTCGTCGGAAATCGGGAGGACGTGACCGAGCAGTCCTTCGGTCCCGGTTTGCCGATCATCCGCGATTGGACGGACCGCAACTTCTGCTATTGCGGCTACTGCCTGCCTTTCGATCCACGCGCCCTGGCCGATACGGAGCGCATGCGCGCCCGGCATGGCTACCGAAGCGACGAAAAGATCGCCATCGCGACGGTGGGCGGCACGGCTGCCGGCCGGCACCTGCTGCAGCGCATTGCGGCCGCGTTCCCGCGCATGAAGCGCGAGCTGCCGGAACTGCGTCTGATCCTCGTCACCGGCCCACGGCTGTCCACCGATGAGTTCAAGCCGCAAGCCGGGCTCGAGCTGCGACCCTACGTGCACAACCTCTTCGAGCATCTGGCTTGTTGCGACCTGGCGCTGGTGCAGGGCGGGCTGTCGACCACGATGGAGCTGGTGGCCACACGCCGGCCCTTCCTGAGCTTTCCGCTGCAGCATCACTTCGAACAGTGCCTGCATGTACGCCAGCGCCTGGCCAACTACGCCGCCGACCGCTCGATCGACTATCCGGCGACCTTGGATCCTGACTTCCTCGCCCAGCGCGCGCTTGCCGCCATGCACGAGCCCGTGCACTACCGTCCGGTGGAAACCGACGGGGCAGCGCGCGCAGCGCTGCGCATTGCACAGGTGCTGGACAACCGCGGGCGGACAGGATGAAGCCGCGCTGCGGCATCGTCATACCCCGCCACCGCGCGATGGGACATGGCAGTGGCTGCCGCCCGCCGCGTATGCCGCCAGGCTGCGAAGTGCCGTAGCGCAGCCGCGTCAGGGCCGAATCGGCCGTTCCTCATAGATTTTGCGGGCCCGTCGCAGGCGGGTCTGGACAACCTCGACCTGCCTCGATGCAGGCCGCAGGCCCGACTCGCCCTCAAATTCTCTGCTACCGGAGGTTCGTCATGGCAATCGTCGCTGCACTCTATGGGTTGGTGG
>JAHCKU010000393.1 GCA_026125625.1 Burkholderiales bacterium
ACACCCGGACCGCAAACCTCATCCGCACCCTGGGAAAGGGCGGGAGCTTACCACAGCGTCTCGTATATCTGAGCACCTCCGGCGTGTACGGGGATTGCGCCGGCGCCCTGGTGCGCGAGCAGCGTGCGCTGCGTCCGCAAAGCGATCGCGCGCTGCGGCGCGCGGACGCCGAGCGCCGCCTGCGGGCATGGGGACGCAGCAGCGGCGTGCGTGTGGTCATCCTGCGCGTGCCCGGCATCTACGCCGCCGAGCGCCTGCCGCTGCAGCGGCTGCGTGCCGGCATTCCGGCGCTGCGCGACGAAGAGGACGTGTACACCAACCATATCCACGCCGACGATCTGGCCACCATCGTGTTCAATGCGCTGGCGCGCGGGCGCGGGCAACGTGCCTACAACGCCAGTGACGCGTCGGTGCTGAAGATGGGCGAGTACTTCGACCTGGTGGCCGATGCCTTCGATCTGCCGCGCGCGCCGCGCATCTCGCGCGCGCAGGCGCAACAGGCGCTGCCTGCGACGCTGCTGTCCTTCATGCGCGAATCGCGACGCCTGGACAACGGCAGGATGGCGCGGGAACTGCGCGTGCGGTTGCGCTATCCATCGGTGCAGGAGGGCGTCGAAGCCGCGCGCAAGCAGCGCAGCGCTTGAGGAGGCGGCAGTTATACTGTCGCGCCCCCGTCGGACCCACATGGAACCCCTCATCCTGCTGATCAGCAACTTTCCCGACCGCGACAGCGCCCTGCGGCTCGCGCATGCTCTGCTCGAGCGCCGGCTGGCGGCGTGCGTGAACCTCCTGGCACCGTGCACGTCTTTGTATCGATGGAAGGATGCGCTGGAGACTGCCGAGGAAATCCCGGTCCTCATCAAGACCCGGGCCAGTCTGTACGCCGCAGTGCAGGACGAAGTGTGCCGATTGCACCCCTACGAGGTGCCGGAACTGCTGGCGCTGCCGGTGACGACCGGCCTGCCGGCGTATCTGACCTGGGTCGAGGCGGAAACCGTTCCGGCATCCGAGGCGGACCACTGAGGATCATGTCCGGGCTGACCAATCCTGCAGGCAGCAGCGCACGGCGTCTCGTGCAACGAATGCTGCTGGCGCTGGCCCTCGGGCTGGCGGCCGTGCACCTGCAGGGGCCTGTACAGGCGCAGCAGCCGGCGGCGAACGCCGGATCCGGCGGCGTGCTCGACAAGCTGCGCGGCATGGCCGGAATGCAGCCGGAAACCCCGCAGTTCCTGCGGGTAGAGCAGGCCTTCGCACTGCGCGCCGAGGCAGTGGATGCGCATACCCTGGTCGCCTCTTTCGAGCCGGTGGCGGGCTACTACCTGTATCGGGACAAGTTTGCTTTCGCGCTCGAGCAGGCATCCGGCGTTGCCATCGATGGCGTGGAACTGCCGCGCGGCGAAGTCAAGGACGACCCCAATTTCGGTCGCACCGAAGTCTTCTACCGGCCGGTACAGGCCGTCATCCGTCTGCAGCGCAGCGCGCTCGACGCACAGCCGCTGGTGCTGCAGGTCCAGTATCAGGGCTGTGCGGACGCCGGCCTGTGCTATCCGCCCGAGACCAGGCGCTTCCCGCTGATGCTCAGCGCCGCGGATGGCTCGGCGCCGGCCGCGACCGCTTCACGTCTGCCGGGACCGCCACCGGACGAGGGCTCGCGCATCGCAGGCATGCTCTCCTCGGGCAGCACCTGGCTGGTGCTGGCGAGCTTCTTCGGCTTCGGTCTGCTGCTGGCGTTCACACCCTGCGTGTTGCCGATGATCCCCATCCTGTCCGGCATCATCGTCGGCAGGGGGCACCAGGTCACGCGCCGGCATGCCTTCCTGCTCTCCGCCGCATACGTGATCGGCATGGCCCTGACCTACGCCGCGGCGGGCGTTGCCGCGGGCCTGTCCGGAACGCTGCTGTCGGCGGCGCTGCAGAATCCCTGGGTCCTGGGCAGCTTCGCGCTGCTGTTCGTGCTCCTGGCGCTGTCGATGTTCGGTTTCTACGAGCTGCAGGTGCCGAGCGCGCTGCAAAGCCGGCTGTCGAGCGCCAGCAACCGCCTGCACGGTGGCACGCTGTGGGGGGTATTCGCCATGGGCGTGCTCTCGGCGCTGATCGTCGGTCCGTGCGTGGCCGCACCGCTGGCTGGCGCGCTGCTGTACATCAACCACACGCGTGATGCGGTGCTCGGCGGCGGTGCGCTGTTCGCGATGGCGCTGGGGATGGGCGTTCCGCTGCTGGCGGTGGGCCTGTCGGCCGGCAGCCTGCTGCCCAGGGCCGGTCCCTGGATGCAGACGGTGAAGAATTTCTTCGGCGTGCTGCTTCTGGGCATGGCGATCTGGATGGTGTCGCCGGTCATTCCCACCCTGCTGCACATGCTGGCGTGGGCGGTGCTGCTGATCGTGTCGGCCATCTATCTGCATGCCATCGATCCCCTCCCGCACAACGCGCCCGGCTATCGCAGGCTGTGGAAGGGCGTGGGCGTGATTGCCCTGGTGGTGGGCGTGGCGCTGCTGATCGGCGCGCTGGCCGGCGGACGCGACATCCTGCAGCCGCTGTCGGCCTTGCGGCCGGCGGTGGCCGGCGCACGTCAGGTCGAAGGGCCGCGCTTCGAGAAGATCGCATCGCTGGGCGAGCTGGAGCGCACGCTGGCCCAGAGCGGTGGCCGCCCGGTGATGCTCGACTTCTACGCCGACTGGTGCATCTCGTGCAAGGAGATGGAGCGCTTCACGTTCACCGATCCGGCAGTGCGTGCACGCATGGACCGCCTGCTGCTGCTCAAGGCCGACGTCACCCACAACAACGAGGATGACCGTGCGTTGCTCCAGCGCTTCGGCCTGTTCGGCCCGCCCGGCATGATCTTCTTCGACGCGTACGGACGTGAGCTGCCCGGGCGCGTGATCGGGTTTCAGGCCGCGCGCCGGTTCGCCGCCTCGCTCGACGCCATCCTGCCGCCCGGCTCATGAGCAAGCCTCGACAATTCGTGCTGATCGCGGTGGTCGCGCTGCTGGCGCTCGCCACCGGCTATCTGATGCAGCCGGCCAGCCGTGCGCCGGCGCTGCCGGCTGCGGCGAGCGAGACGTTGCTGGCGACCAGTCTGCCCGATCTGAGCGGACAGCCGCAGGCGCTGGCGCAATGGAAAGGCAAGGTGGTGCTGGTCAACTTCTGGGCGACCTGGTGCGCGCCGTGCCGGGAAGAGATTCCGCTGCTGATCGAAAAGCAGGCCGCGCTGGGGGCACGCGGACTGCAAGTGGTCGGCATCGCCGTGGATCAGGCCGACAAGGTGCGTGCCTACGCCCAG
>JAHCKU010000394.1 GCA_026125625.1 Burkholderiales bacterium
ACGGAGCAACGTCCTCCCGCCACACTTGGTCTTCGGTCAGGTTCGCATCGAGTTCGAACTGCCGGGCCCACTGTTCGAGCGGCGCTAATCTGTAGCGCTTGCTGCGCGTCTGCCCTTCCTGGGTAACCGTTCCTTCGGCGATCAGTCGCTGCAAGTGCTTGTGGACCGCCTGTCGCGTACAGCCGAACTTGGCTGCGGCCAGCCTGGCGATGTCAGACGGGTGTGCAGCAAGATTCTCGATGATGAAGCGTCGAACCGCTTCCCCTCTCACACGGACTGTACTCACTTGGCACCCATGTCAACTTAACGCTTGATTATTGTCAATCCAGTGGTTTTTATTGTCAACCATAGTGATGCCTTGTATCCTGATACTCTCGCTCCGATTCCACGTGATGGAATGAGGATTTTATCGGCAATGTCGGACGGAAAAGGAAAAGACGCGCCGTTCTTCGAGGTGGGGCCTGTTACTTCGGACCGAGATCTGGAAGGCATCCTCGGTCTCCAGGCGGCGAGTCGCACCCCGACGGCAGACGGCTTCGTCACCGTCGTCCACACGCTCGACATTCTGCGCAGAATGCATGTGCTGGCGCCGAGCATCATCGCGCGCGATGGTAATGGTTGCGTCGTCGCGTACGCGCTCACCATGCCCAGGGAGACGAGCGCATTGCTGCCCATCCTCGATCCGATGTTCGTCGAGATCGAACAAATGGCGCCAGCCGTGCTGGCTGGAACCGCCGATCCGCGGTGGTATGTCATGGGCCAGATCGCAGTTGCGCCCTCTCATCGAGGCGGCGGGGTGTTCGATGCGCTGTACGCCGGGCATCGCGAGCTTTATCGCGACCGCTACGATCTGATCTTCACCGAGGTCGCGACGCGCAATCCCCGATCATTGCGTGCCCACCAACGGGTCGGCTTCCAAACGGTGAAGATATACCGCGACGAGACCGACGAGTGGGCTTTGCTTGTCTGGACCTGGGCGTAGCGGGAAGCCGCTTCGCGAGGAATGATACTAGGGATACTTGTGCAGAGTTTCCCTAGAATCATCGTTGCAGCGGCCTTTCCGCTGCTTGGCTGAAACATCAGGCATGTCATGAATCAACGCTTCGGCAGTGTCATTTTCTTCCTGTTCCTGGCCGCGGCTGCGGTCTTCGTATGGACGACGTCGGCATCGCTGCCGCCCGTCGTTGCATCCCACTTTGCCGCCTCTGGCATCGCCGATGGTTTCATGTCTCGTCCGGCTTATCGGCTCGTCTTGCTGCTGCTGGTGGTCGGCATTCCGCTGCTCGTTGCGTTCGGGCCGCTACCGCTAATCGGCAAGCGTGGTATGAGCCTCAACATCCCTCACCGCCAGTACTGGCTGGCCCCGGAGCGCCGAGAGCAAACTCTGGGGGTTCTGCGACGGCATGGTCTGTGGTTCGGGGCCTCGGTGGCCCTGTTCGTGGCATATGTGCACTGGCTGGTAGTTCTGGCCAATCGGCTCCAACCGCCGCAGCTGTCAATGTCGGCGCTCCTTTGGGGTATGGGTGTGTTCTTTGCTGCGCTTGCCGCCTGGTTGTTCGTTCTCTACAGTCGCTTTCGCAACCGCACCTGACGCGGGGGACCATGACCAAGACTGATGTCGAATCCGAACCCAGATTTCTCCAGTCCCGATGGATCCGTATCGGTATCGCCGGTCTGGTACTCGGTACCGGGCCGCTGTTTCTGGCCGTGGGTATCAGCTACCTGATGGGGGACAAGAATCCGAACCCGGTCGGCCCGGGCATTCTTGCGTTTCTTACTTTCTGGCCATCGGTACTGCTCATCGTGATCGGGGTAGTCGTTACGATCAGGAGAAAGGCCCGCTTCCGTGGCGAAACCTAGTGTACCGAGCTCGCCGCCAGCTTACTGGCCGTGGGCCTGGCGCGAATCGTCCGGCGCCTGTGCGCGGTCATGCAGGCCATAGTCGCGAATCACCTGCGCCACCCGCAGTCGGTAGTCGGCGAAGATCGTCTTCCGACCCGCGTCTTGTGTCCGGCGGTGCGCTTCGACGTTGCGCCATTGCCGGACGGCTTCCTCGTCGCGCCAGAACGAGAGCGACAGGATCTTCCCCGGCTGCGTCAGGCTTTCGAAACGCTCGATCGAGATGAAGCCATCGACCTGGGTCAGCAGCGGGCGCAGCTGTTGCGCGGCGTCCAGGTAGGCGCTTTTTCGATCCGGATTCGGCTGTACTTCGAAGATCACTGCAATCATGTTCGTTTCCCCATAGAGCCTGCACGGCGTCCTCCGCCTCACTGCATGATATATCCAGCGGATATCATCGCAATATCGCGGCGTGCAGAGGCAGCGAAGGATGTGGCATGCAAGCAGACACCCTTACCCCTTCCGTGCTGAACAGAACGCAACTGCTGACCGGCCCGGTTTCGGTCATCGACTATCGCTGCACCGCCGGGCCGAGCGCTACACCCTTCACCGAAGTGCACGGCAGCTACTCGATCTCCTACGTGCGCAAAGGCAGCTTCGGCTATCGTGCGCGCGGGCGTACCTTCGAGCTGGTGGCCGGCTCGGTGCTGGTCGGCAGGGCCGGCGACGAATTCGTGTGCACCCATGGTCATCATGGCTGCGGTGACGAGTGCCTCGCGTTTCACCTGACTGCCGAGGCAGTGGAAATCCTCGGGCTGAAACCCGAAGCGTGGCGCAGCGCCGGTCTGCCGCCGCTGCCGGAGCTGATGGTGGCTGGGGAACTGGCGCAGTCGGCGGCGGAGGGCCGCAGCAACGTCGGTCTCGACGAGTTCGGCTGGTTGTTCCCGGCGCGCTTCGTGCAGGTCGATTCGGGGCGAGCGCACGCGGTTGTGGCGGCGGGTGCGCGCGATCGCGGGCGTGCGGTGGAAGCAGCGCTGTGGCTCGATGCGCATTCCCACGAGCAGATCGATCTGGATCGAGCCGCCCGCCAGGTCGGTCTGAGTCCGTTCCACTTCCTGCGTCTGTTCGCCAAGGTGGTGGGGGTGACGCCGCACCAGTATCTGGTGCGCTCACGCCTGCGTCGTGCGGCACGATTGCTGACCGACGACGAGCGGTCGGTCACCGACGTCGCGCTCGACGTCGGCTTCGCCGACCTGTCCAATTTCGTGCGCACCTTCCGTCGCGCCGCGGGCGTCTCGCCCCGAGGCTTCCGCAAAGCGGCCAAGGGCGATCGCAAGATTTTCCAAGAGCGTATCGCCGCACCGGCCTAGCATGGTTGCCTCATCGTGAAGGAGGTGCTCATGTACGACCACATCGGATTGAAGGTG
>JAHCKU010000395.1 GCA_026125625.1 Burkholderiales bacterium
GATTGCACCGCCGGATAGGTACGACACAGAGCGACCCAGCCCTCGATCCACTCCGCCGCCACTTCCTCCGGCATGGTGCCGGCGCTGGCATCGTGCAGCAGCACCTCGCCGATGCGCTGTGCGCCCAGCTCCTGCAGGATGGCATCGAAGCGCCTGCCGCCGTTGCAGAAGGTATCGAGGTAGGTGCGATCGCCCAGGGCAATGACGCCGTAATGCACGCGCGCCAGATCCGGTCGCTGCGTACATAGCGACTGGTACAACTGCCGGGCGTTGTCGGGCACATCGCCCTGGCCGTAGGTCGAAGTGCAGATCAGGAACAGCCCGCCGCCATCGAACACCTGCGCATCGAGATCGTCCATCAGCCGCGTGCGCACGCGCATATCGCCGTCGTCCAGGCGCAGCTCCAGCTCCTGCGCCACCAGCTGCGCGGTGCCGGTCATGGTGCCGATGAGGATGGTCAGATCCAAGGACTGCTCCGTCGTCGTATCAATCTCGTTGGCCGGCGACGCGCTCCAGCACCACGGTGCGCGCCGAAGGCGGATCGCTGAACAGCTCCTCCACCAGCGCTGCACGGCGTGTGAGCACGGCGCGCTGGTTGATGTAGCCCTTGTCGGTGATCTCGCCAGCGTCGATGTCCGGCGCATCACTCATCAGCAGCGCGCGGGCGGCATGGGTGGAGCTTCCGCTACCCGCCTGTGCCATGCATGCCAGCGCCGCGCGCACATGCGCGTGCACGAGCGGGTGCACCGCCAGTTCCTCGCTCGACAGCGCGAGCTCGGACTGCACCAGCGCGCGGCAGCGCGGACCGAGGAACACCAGCAGGCCTACCGCGGCGCGATCGTGCCCGGCCACCACCACGTCCTGCGCCACCGGATCGAGCGCGGCGATGGCCTGCACCCGCAGCTGGCCGACGTGCACCCAGGTACCGCTGCTGAGCTTGAAGTCCTCGGCCACGCGGCCGTCGAACACGATGCCCTGCTGCGGACGCGTGTCGTCGAACAAGCGCCCCGCATCGCCGATGCGATAGAACCCCTCCTCGTCGAAAGCCGCCGCCGTCAGATCGTCGCGGCGCCAGTAGCCCGGCGTGACGTTGGGTCCGCGCACGCGCAGCTCCAGCTTGCCGGCACTGGGCACCATCTTCAAGGTGCAGGCCGGCACCGGCAGACCGATGATGCCGGGGCGATCGATGGTGTAGTGCACGCCCGTGGCAAGCGGTGCGGTCTCGGTCGCGCCCCAGGCCGAGACCATGTGCACGCGCCGTCCCAGCTGCTTCCTCGACAGCGCTTCCAGGCGCTCCCACAGGTTCTGCGGCAGCGCCGCGGCGGCGTAGAACAGCATCTTCATATTGCGGAAGAACGACACGCGCAGATCGTCGTCGCGCTCGAGCGCAGGAACCAGCATGTCGAAACCGCGCGGCACGTTGAAGTAGATGCTCGGCGAAACTTCGCGCAGATTCGCGAGCGTGCGCTCGATCAGCCCCGGCACGGGCTTGCCGGCGTCGATGTACAGCGTCCCGCCGGTGGCCAGGATCAGATTGAAGTTGTGGTTGCCACCGAAGGTGTGGTTCCACGGCAGCCAGTCGCAGATGATCGGGGGCTCGCGCACGACGAACGGCCACACCTGCAGCAGCTGCTGCTGATTGGCGCACAGCATGCGCTGGGTATTGATCACGCCTTTGGGCTCGCCGGTGGAGCCGGAAGTGAGCAGGATCTTGGCGATGGTGTCCGGGCCAACGGCGTGATAGGCACGCTCGACTTCCGCACCGGCGGTGCTGGCGAGCAGCTGCGTGCACGACGTGAAACCGGCGGGTGGCGGATGCTGCGGCCCGCTCACCAGCTCCGCGCCCTGCCAGTCCACCGCCTGCAGGGCAGGTGCGAAGCGCTGCGGATCCTCGACATAGACCAGCCCTGGCTGCAGCAGTGCCGCTGCGGCGCGCAGCCGGCCGAAATCGCGCGACATGAATGAATAGGCCGGCGAGATCGGTGCCACCGGTACGCCCACGTGCATGGCCGCGAGCGTGAGCAGCGCCTGCGTGATGCTGTTGTCCGACAGGATCGCCACCGGCCGCTGCGAACCCAGGCCGCGCGTCAGCAGCGCCGCAGCACAGGCGCGCACCTGCTGCAGCGCATGCGCGTAAGTCAGCCGCCGCCACGCACCCGCGTCGTCACGTTCGGCCAGGAACACCTGCTCCGGACGTGTCTGCGCCCAGCGTTTGAGATGCTCGCCGAGGCAGCGCGCGTGATCGGCCAGCGGCTGCGGCGAGCGCAGCAGCAGGCTGCCGTCGGCACGGCGCTCGACGTCGACCTGCGCCGGCGCGAAGTCCGGATGAACGTCTCGGGTGGTGGCAGACATGATGCGGGTTGGTGGTGGCGTCTCATCGTGCCGCCGCCCGCTCATGGCGAGCGACCGTTGCAGCAGACACGCCGCCCTGCACTATAATGCAAATTCACGTCGAGATATGTGCACTATATTGCATGACCTCCACCCTCGAACGCAACCCGGCCGTACGCCGTACTCACCCTGCCGGGGCAGCACAATCGGACGAGACCTTCCTGCTGGAGCTGGGTGAGCGCGTGCGCGAGCTGCGCGCGCGCCGCGGCATGAGCCGGCGCACGCTGGCGGCGGCTTCGGCCGTGTCCGAGCGCCATCTGGCGGCACTCGAGTCCGGACGCGGCAACGTCTCCGTCCTGCTGCTGCGCCAGATCGCGGTAGCGCTGTCGCTACCGCTGGAAGCGTTGCTGCGCGACCAGGACCAGCGCTCGACCGAGCTGGCGCTCATCCACCAGCTGCTCGCACGCGTTCCGCAGCAGCGCCTGGGCGAGATCCGCGCACGCCTGCTGCAGGAAACCGGCGGCAACGGCGCAGGGCGTGAGGCACGCATCGCGCTGATCGGCCTGCGCGGCGCCGGCAAGTCGACGCTCGGCCGGCGGCTGGCGGCGGAGCTGGCAATGCCCTTCGTCGAGCTCGATCGCGAAGTGGAGTGCGAAGCCGGCACCAGTCTGTCCGAAATCTTCCTGCTGTACGGGCAGAACGGCTATCGTCGCTATGAGCGCCGTTGCCTGGAGCGGGTGCTGGAGACGCACGCGCGCTGCGTGATCGCCACCGGCGGCAGTATCGTGTCCGAGCCGGATACCTACGCCCTGCTGCTCGGCACCTGCCTCACGCTGTGGCTGCGCGCTGCGCCCGAGGAGCACATGGCGCGCGTCATCGCCCAGGGCGACATGCGGCCGATGGCCGATCATCCCGAGG
>JAHCKU010000396.1 GCA_026125625.1 Burkholderiales bacterium
TTCATCACCAACGGTGCGCTCGGTTTCCTGGCGCTGGGATCGGTGGTGCTGGCGGTGACCGGCGCCGAAGCGCTGTACGCAGACATGGGGCACTTCGGCAAGCGCCCGATTCGCCTGGCATGGCTGTGGCTCGTGTTTCCCGCACTGCTGCTCAACTACTTCGGCCAGGGCGCTCTGCTGCTGCATGAGCCGGAGGCCGTCCAGCATCCGTTCTTCCGCCTGGCGCCGGAGTGGGCGCTGCTGCCGCTGGTGCTGCTCGCCACCATTGCCACGGTGGTCGCCTCTCAGGCAGCGATCAGCGGTACCTACTCCATCACGCGCCAGGCCATCCAGCTCGGCTACTGCCCGCGCCTGATGATCGAGCACACCTCGGAGCGCGAGATCGGCCAGGTGTATCTGCCGTGGATCAACTGGGGCCTGTACTTCGCAGTGGTGGGCCTGGTGCTCGGCTTCGGTTCATCCAGCAGCCTGGCCGGCGCCTACGGCATCGCGGTGACGGCGACGATGGCGATCGACTCCATCCTGATCTTCTTCGTCATGCGCAAGCTGTGGAACTGGCCGCTGCTGATCGTCCTGCCGATCTCGGGACTGTTCCTGACCATCGACCTGGCTTTCTTCAGCGCCAATCTGGCGAAAATCCTCGACGGCGGCTGGTTCCCGGTGATCGTCGGCATCGTGGTGTTCGTGCTGCTGTCGACCTGGAAGCGCGGACGCGAGATCCTGTTCGAGCGCCTGCGCCCCGGCGCCATCGCGCTGCAGCCGTTCATCGACAGCATCGCCGTGCATCCGCCGCAGCGCGTGCCCGGTACCGCGGTGTTCCTGACCGCGGCCCAGGAGGGCGTGCCGCACGCGCTGCTGCACAATCTGAACCACAACAAGGTGCTGCACGAGCGCGTGGTGCTGCTCACCGTGCGCGTGGAAGACATCCCGCACGTCGGCGATGCGCAGCGCATCGAGATCGAGGATCTGGGCGACGATTTCCATCGCATGATCGTGCACTACGGCTTCAAGGACGATCCCGACCTGCCGCGCGCGCTGGAGCTGTGCGGCGAGCGGCACGGCATGGAATTCAGCCTGCTGGAAACATCGTTCTTCCTGTCGCGGCAAACGCTGGTGCCGACTGAATCACAGGAAACCGGCATGGCGCTGTGGCGTGAGAAAATCTTCGCGGCAATGTCACGCAACGCCGCCAGCGCGACCGTGTTCTTCAAGATCCCCGCCAATCGCGTGGTGGAGCTGGGCACGCGCATCGAGCTGTAGCAGTGCGCTGAGAAACCACTGCACGGCGCCGATGCGGGTTGCGCGGGTGACCCGACACGGAGCAGGCGCATGTCGTCGATCGACAATCTGGAAAAGCTGCTGGCCGCCGGCAAGGACAGCGCGCTGCTGCGCTTCGGCCTGGGCAGCGCCTACATGAAGGCCGGAGATCACGGAATGGCGGCCGGTCATCTGCAGCGCGCGCTGGCCCTGGACCAGGGCTATTCCGCTGCCTGGAAACTGCTGGGGCAGGCGCTCACGGAACTGGGACAGTTCGGACCGGCACTGGAGGCCTACGAGAAAGGGATTGCCGTGGCCGAGGGCAAGGGTGACAAGCAGGCGGCCAAGGAAATGGCCGTGTTCGCCAAGCGCCTGCGCAAGAAGCACGGCGACCGATCCTGAGCACGCTTTGCCCGCCGCGTGAAGGCCGAGATCTCACGGCCATCGCACACGGCGGCGGGCGCAGGGTGATGCCTGCGCACCCCTAGCAGGCTGTTGAAAAACGTCGCGAGCGGGGCTCAGGGATTCAGGCGGTGGCGCCCCCCTATGTTTTGGAAGACTGGGCGCAGGAACCGCAATGTACATGGAAGTACATGAGGATTCCGAGCACCGCGCAACCCCGCATCAGCCCCGCGCAGTAGTTTTGCAACAGCCTGCTACCGCTTCAAACCCTGGATCCAGCGCCCATAGACGGTATCTGCAACCTCATGCAGCGCGCCGAGACGTTCGGGGAGATGGCTGACGATGGCTGCGACCGACTGCACGCCGGGACTGCCGCCACGACCGATCTCGCGCCGCCCCGCGTCACACCAGCTTCGCACCAGTTCGTCGGTCATCTCGATGTGACACTGCAGGCCCAGCTGTGGCCCCAGGGCGAAGCCCTGGTTCTGACATAGCGGGCTGGACAGTACCGGCATCGCTGCACGCGGGATCGAGAAGGTTTCGCCATGCCAGTGGAAGGTGACGAAGGCCGGTCGACTGCTGCCAAACCAGGCCTGCGCGGGCTCGCTCCCGGCCACCCTGACCTCTCCCCAGCCGATCTCCTTCGAAACGGTCCGGGAGACGACGCCACCAAGCGCCTTGGACATCAACTGCCCGCCCAGACAGTGGCCGAGCACCGGCACATCTCTTGCGACGGCATCGCGGATCAATTGCAGGACGGGCGGAATCCAGGGCAGATCGTCATTGACACTCATTGGTCCGCCCATGAACACCAGGCCGCTGAAGGCATCGGGCGAAGACGGTACCGCAGCACCCTCATCGATCGGCACGAGTTGCCATGCAATCTGCGCACGCTCGAGATAGGTGGCGAGATAGCCTGGACCCTCGGTGCGGGCGTGGCGAAAGATGGCGATGGGTTTCACGAGAACAGATGATGCAAGTCGGATCGAATGAGTGTACGACAGCCGGCCGCTGTGGGCGAATCGCGCGGCTGTGTGTGCTGCTGGCCGGCCTTGCGGCGCAGGTGACGACGGCACAGGAACCACAGATCGAGATCGCCGGGCTGTCCGAGGGCAAGGCGGTGGTGGTCGATGCCAGCGGCCGGCCGAAGGTTTACCGCGAAGGCGACACCCTGCCCGGCGGGGCGAAGCTGATACGGGCAACCGCGGAGTCGGCGCTGTTCGAAGTGGATGGCAAGCGGCATTCGCTCAAGATCGGAAGCCACATTTCCGCCGCGCCTGCTGCGCGCAGCGGTACGCAACGGGTGATCCTGACCGCCGATGCGCAAGGGCACTTCGAGACCATTGGCAGCATCGACGGTGCCAGCGTGCGTTTCCTGGTCGACACCGGCGCAACCATGATCTCCATGAGCGCAGCCGATGCCCGCCGCATCGGCCTGAACTATCTCAAGGGCAGGCCGGGCTACGCCAGCACCGCCAATGGCACCATCCGGGTCTATGGCGTACGGCTCAACAGCGTGCGCGTAGGCGATATCGCGCTCACCAACGTCGCTGCAGCGGTACACGATGCACCCAGGCCCTTCGTACTG
>JAHCKU010000397.1 GCA_026125625.1 Burkholderiales bacterium
CTAAGCGGGATCACGGCGCCCGCCGCCGAGCCGAATATTGTAAAGCGCTGGCCGACCTCGGCGGGCCAGCGGATGTCGCCCGGCACCTTGATCGCGTGGGCGATCTTCATTTCGAGGTCACTTGGTGCGGCAAAGGATGTCATTTCACCGGTGTCCTGCGCCAGCCTTTCGAGCCCATCGAGCAACTGATGATTGCCACGCCAGCTGTCGGCAAGTCAATCGCCCCGTTTCGCGAACTTGGCCGTTGGTAGATAGGTCGCGCGCCGCTGGTCCATCGCTAGCATGCCATCGTCGACCAGTGTGCGCAGCAGATCCGCGGTGCTCGAACGCGGGGCGCCGAGGCGTTCCGCAATCTCGCTTGACGAAAGCGCACGGCGCGCGGGCGAACTCCTCGTAGAGTGTCACGGTGCAAACCACGGATCGAGCGCCTGTCGACAAGAGCGATCTCCCCACATGAACCGCATATGCAGAGCCTAGCCATGCATATTCGACTTAATCGGCCAAAGTCTGCGCTCATTGCTGCGGTCATGTCGAGATGGCTTTCCGCAAACTGCTTCTGTCGAGCCGACTCGACGCTCGTGTGAGCGCGCACTGGCGAAGGCCGCGCCATTCTGGCGGAAGAGCGTCTGTAACCCCCTCGTTTTTCCGGACTACTTGGAAGTAGTCTTACTGTGTCAGTAATATCATGGCATTATCCGCACTTCTTCGTCTACTGCGCGAGGCGGTATGGACAAGGAACGGGGTTTTGCCGGCTACGTGGCGGCGCTGTCGGAAACATTGGGGCACGCCGATCGGGTCGAACCGCTGGGGGACTATTGCCGGGGGCTGATGCTTTCGGGAGATCGCAAGAGCGTCGAGCCGATGGCGGCGCTGGTGGCGCCGCAGCGTGCGGGCGCGAAGCATCAGTCGATGCATCATTTTGTGGCCAAGGCGGATTGGAGCGATGCCGCGATGCTCGCAGCGGTGCGAGAGCAGGTATTGCCGGCGCTGGGTGCGATCGAGGCCTGGATCGTGGACGACACAGGCTATCCAAAAAAGGGCAGCCACTCGGTCGGAGTGGCGCGCCAGTACTGCGGGCAGTTGGGCAAGCAGGATAATTGTCAGGTGGCGGTGAGCGTGTCGGTGGCCAATGAACGCTCGAGCCTGCCGATCGGCTATCAGCTGTACCTGCCGCGCGAGTGGGCTGAGGATGCGGTACGCCGCAAGCGAGCCGAAGTGCCGGCGAATATAGGCTTTGCAACCAAGAGTACGATCGCGCTCGAGCAGCTGCGCGCCGCCCGTGCTGCACGTATCCCGGTGGGCGTGGTGCTGGCCGACGCCGGCTATGGCAACGACACGGATTTCCGCCTCGGTATCGCGGCGCTTGGACTGACCTACGCGGTCGGCATCCAGAGCAGTACCACGGTGTGGGCCGCGGGCCATCAGCCACTGCCGCCGCACGGCCCGTGGGGACGCGGCCGACCGGGCACCCACTTGCGCCGCAATCGCGCGCATCAGCCCATCGACGTGAAGGCTCTGGCGCATGAGCTGCACGCACGGGCCTGGCGGCGCATCGAGTGGCGCGAAGGCACCGAGGGGGTGCTGGCCTCGCGCTTTGCACGCGTACGCGTGCGCGCCGCGCATCGCAATGAGGTGCGCGGCGAAGAATGGCTGGTGATCGAGTGGCCGCTGGCCGAGACCCAGCCCACCAAATACTGGCTCACGACGCTGCCGCCGAGCATCGCCTTCAAAGAGCTGGTCCGTCTGATCAAGCTGCGCTGGCGCATCGAGCGCGACTACCAGGAACTGAAGCAGGAGCTTGGCCTCGGGCACTACGAGGGGCGCAACTGGCGCGGCTTTCACCATCACGCCACCCTCACCATCGCCGCCTACGGCTTCCTGATGCGCGCGCGCCTGACCGGCCGCGCCAAAAAAAACTCCGCCTTCCGCCCGCGCGAACCGCTGCTGCGGCTCCCGCCGCAGCCGAAGAACTTCATCCCCCGAGGGTCTCCCCGTGCGACCTGAACGACACACGCCCGACTCCATCCGCACAATGCGGCTCGAACTCGCCATGTTGCTGGTTCGAACGCTACCCATCTGTCCCTGTTGTCGGCGCGTCATGCAGCCCATTAACTTAATGACACAGTAAGATTATACCGGTGTCCGAAAAAGCGAAGCCACCGCTGCCGGCCCGCGGCGCCGCGATCTACCCGTATTTGCTCGCTGATCTTGCCATTGAGCGGCCAAATCAGGTGTGGGCTGCGGACATTACCTACCTGCCGATGGCGCACGGCTTTCTGTACCTGGTGGCAATCCTCGATGTGGCAAGCCGCAAGGTCCTTGCCTTCCGTCTCTCGAACACGCTCACGACAGACTTCTGCGTGGCAGCGCTCGAGGAAGCGCTCGCGAAGTTCGGCGCACCGGAGATCTTCAACACCGACCAGGGCGCGCAGTTCACCAGCGAGGAATGGACCGGCAGGCTCAAGGCAGCCGGGGTCGCAATCAGCATGGACGGCAAGGGTCGCTGGATCGACAACGTGTTCATCGAGCGGCTCTGGTGGAGCGTGAAGTACGAGGAGGTCTATCTGCATGCGTACGGGAACGGCACCGACGCCCGCACGGCGCTGACGCGTTACTTCGGTTTCTACAATGCACGCCGCGGTCATCAGTCGCTGCAATACCGAACGCCGGACGAGGTGTACTTCGCTGGCCTCGCGACCGCAACCTCGCACGCGGCCTGAGCCGTGACGAAGCTGAAATCCGAAGAGCTTCTGGCGCCTGCGGCGTCAGACTTATTTGGGGTGTACGATTGGAAAAGAGCAAAGAGACTTGCATCATCAACCGCCGCGGCAGATCCACTCATCCCGAGCAGAAATCTGTCCAGAGAAGCGGAGCCACCCGTGGCGTCGCGCCCGACGATTTTGTGGCCGGGCTGCGCTCCGGGCAGGAGCATGAGCAACGGTACGATCATGACTCCCGCCAATGTGACGACGACAAACACTGCGCGCCATGGCGCGAGGCCAAGGAAGCTCACGTGGGTCATGGCGTCCAGGAGCAGGCCGCCGATTGCATATACTCCGAATGCGCAAGCCGTCAGCGTTGCGATCAGTATGGCGTTGGCGCGATGTCGGCGTTCGTCGTCGAACAGCGCCGGTACCATCGCGTAGAGCAGCGGCAATACGGCGGCGTCCCCCAGGTTGAACCCGATGACCCCGGCCGAAAATACCGTCGCCGATGGCGAGTACCCCATCGCCAGCG
>JAHCKU010000398.1 GCA_026125625.1 Burkholderiales bacterium
CACAGAAGCAGGTGCGCAGGCAGCGACGATCGCGGAGTGTTGTGCACCCAGATGTCCGGATGCACCGGACAGTGCTCGAACTTGCCGACGACCTCCTTGACGTGCCTGCCGTAGGCCTCGACACCCCCACGCTGACCCCACTGTGAATCGAGCTTCTGATGAGCGTGTCCGAACACGGGCACGTAGTGGTAATCAAGCTCCACTGCATCGCCGAACTGCTGCTTGAGCTCGTCGATGCGGATCTGCGACACGTACGCCCATACGCACAATACGTCGGAGAAGTGCTGGATTCTGATCCTGTCCATGGTGATCCGTTGCTATGCGAAGGTTGGCAAATATGGAATTCTCCGCCAAGGCGCAGCACCCTGCTGCCTGCAGTCATCTGCGAAGCTTCAGCATCCCATAGCGATACGCCGTAGCCATTCAAGCAATGCTTGCACGAACATCGATTATGTGTATAAATATGTAATTCTATACACATAGACTGGATCAATGCGTACCAATATCGATATCGACGACGAACTCATGGCCCAGGCCATGAAAGCAAGCGGGCTTACGACGAAGCGCGAAACCGTGGAAGCAGGGCTTCGGCTGCTAGTAAAGCTCAAGACCCAGGAGCGCATCAGACGTTTTCGCGGCAAGTTGCGCTGGGAGGGCGATCTCGACCAGATGAGGCGTGACGCGTGATCGTTGTCGATGCCTCGGTCTGGGTGGACTACTTCAATGGAGTCTCCAGTCAGGAGACCGACATACTGGAAGGCATCCTCGGCCAGGAGCGGGTGATCGTGGGGGATCTCACCATGACCGAGGTATTGTCGGGTTTTCGGCTGGACGGCGATTTTCGCAAAGCTCACGAGTTGCTTGCCAGCTGCGAATACATGGACATGGTGGGACAGGATGTAGCCCTCGAGGCGGCGCGCAATTACCGCATCCTCAGACGAAGAGGCGTGACGGTGAGAAAGACGATCGACGTGGTGATCGGCACGTTCTGTATCGTGAACGCCTTGCCTCTGCTACACCGGGACCGTGACTTTGACCCGATGGAGATGCATTTAGGCCTCAGGGTCTGGCGTGCATGACGCGATTGATCAAACAAAAGGCACCGCTTCAACCCTACAATCGCGCGACCTTACTATGGCGACCGAGTCGAGGGATTAAAAGATGACATCAGTCTCACCGGTGTCATGTCGAGCGCAGCGAGACATCTTGCTGTGGAGGCTCGATCATCAGATAGACGAGCAGCAAGATCCCTCGCCTTCGGCTCGGGATGACACTCTCCGCCCGGGAGACACCCTTGGTTCGGGATGACACCCTGGCTGAGCAGGTGCTGCTTGTTCAGGTCCGCAATCAGGGCCTGGCGCGCTTGATCTAGCTGATAAAAAAGCCCCGCGTAAGCGGGGCTTTTCATGACTGCGTCGAAGCAGGGGTGCTGAGCGAGGCTCAGTAGTCCATCCCGCCGCCCGGAGGCATGGCCGGGGCTTCTTCCTTCTTCGGCAGCTCGGCCACCATGGCATCGGTGGTGAGGATCAGGCCGGCGATCGAAGCGGCGTTCTGCAGCGCATAACGCGTGACCTTGGTCGGGTCGATCACGCCCATCTCGATCAGGTCGCCGTAGGTGTCGTTGGCGGCGTTGTAGCCGAAGTTGCTCTTACCCTCGACCACCTTGGCAACCACCACCGACGGTTCGGCGCCGGCATTGGCGACGATCTGGCGCAGCGGCTCTTCCAGTGCACGCAGCACGATCTTGATGCCGGCGTCCTGGTCGTGGTTGGCGCCCTTGAGATTGCTGATCGCAGCGCGTGCGCGGATCAATGCCACGCCACCACCGGCAACCACGCCTTCCTCCACCGCGGCACGGGTCGCATGCAGCGCGTCTTCCACGCGTGCCTTCTTTTCCTTCATCTCGACTTCGGTCGCTGCGCCGACCTTCACCACGGCAACACCGCCGGCCAGCTTGGCCACGCGCTCCTGCAGCTTCTCGCGGTCGTAGTCAGAGGTGGTCTCTTCGATCTGCTGGCGGATCGACTTGATGCGGCCTTCGATCTGCGAATGCTCGCCGGCGCCGTCGATGATGGTGGTGTTTTCCTTCGCCACTTCGATGCGCTTGGCGCGGCCGAGGTCGTTCAAGGTCACGTTCTCGAGCTTCAGTCCGACTTCTTCGCTGATGACGGTGCCGCCGGTGAGGATGGCCATGTCTTCCAGCATGGCCTTGCGGCGATCACCGAAGCCCGGTGCCTTGACCGCGACGGTCTTGAGAATGCCGCGGATGGTATTGACCACCAGGGTGGCCAGCGCTTCACCCTCGACTTCTTCGGCGACGATCAGCAGCGGCTTGCCGGCCTTGGCCACCTGCTCCAGGACGGGCAGCAGATCGCGGATGGCCGAGATCTTCTTGTCGTGGTACAGGATGAAGGCGTCTTCGAGAACGGCGATCTGCTTTTCGGGGTTGTTGATGAAGTACGGGGAGAGGTAGCCACGGTCGAACTGCATGCCCTCCACCACGTCCAGCTCGTTCTGCAGGCTCTTGCCGTCTTCGACGGTGATCACGCCTTCCTTGCCGACCTTGTCCATGGCATCGGCGATGATCTTGCCGACATCGCTGTCGGAATTGGCGGAGATGGAACCGACCTGGGCGATCTCCTTGCTGGTGGAGCAGGGCTTGGACATCTTCTTCAACTCGGCGACGACTGCATCGACTGCCTTGTCGATGCCGCGCTTGAGATCCATCGGGTTCATGCCGGCGGCCACGTACTTCATGCCTTCCTGCACGATGGATTGCGCCAGGACCGTGGCGGTGGTGGTACCGTCACCGGCCACGTCGGAGGTCTTGGACGCGACTTCCTTGACCATCTGTGCGCCCATGTTCTCGAACTTGTCCTTGAGCTCGATTTCCTTGGCGACCGATACGCCGTCCTTGGTGACGGTCGGGGCACCCCAGGATTTCTCCAGCACCACGTTGCGGCCCTTCGGGCCGAGGGTGACCTTGACCGCGTCGGCCAGGATATTCACCCCAGCGATGATGCGGTGGCGGGCGGAATCATGAAAGCGGACTTCTTTTGCTGCCATAAGCTGTTCCTCCAGAATCGTGTCGGCGCGTTTACTCGATGACGCCCATGACGTCTTCTTCACGCATGACGAGGACTTCCTCGCCCTGCACCTTGACGGTCTGTCCCGAGTACTTGCCGAACAGGACCTTGTCTCCTACCTTGAGCTGGAGCGGACGGATCTTGCCGTCGT
>JAHCKU010000399.1 GCA_026125625.1 Burkholderiales bacterium
TCGGGCCGGTGGCGCGCACGCTGCTGTGGACGTCGTTTGCCACAGCGGTGGCCGTCATGCTCGTGCCTCCGTTGCGCCGCAGCCTGATCAGTGATCCGCTGCTCGCCTGGTTCCGCAAGGTTCTGCCGCCCGTATCGCAGACCGAGCAGGAAGCGTTGGATGCAGGCACGGTATGGTGGGACGGCGATCTGTTCAGCGGCAAGCCCGACTGGAACAGGCTGCTGGCATTCCCGAAGCCGCAGTTGAGTGCCGAGGAGCAGGCGTTCCTCGAAGGTCCCGTGGAGCAGCTGTGCAGCATGGTCGACGAGTGGCAGGTGAGCCGGGAGCTCAACGATCTCCCGCCGAACGTATGGCAGTTCATCAAGGATAACGGCTTCCTCGGCATGATCATCCCGAGGCGCTACGGCGGGCTGGGCTTTTCGGCGCAGGCCCATTCTCAGGTGGTGATGAAGCTCTCGAGCCGCAGCCTGACTGCGTGCGCCGCGGTAATGGTGCCCAACTCGCTGGGACCGGCGGAACTGCTGCTGCATTACGGTACCGACGCACAGAAGGACTACTACCTGCCGCGCCTGGCGCGCGGTCAGGAGATTCCCTGCTTCGCGCTGACCGGGCCGGAGGCAGGCTCGGATGCCAGCTCCATTCCGGACCTGGGTGTCGTCTGTCACGGCGAGTATCAGGGCAGGCGCGTGCTTGGCATGCGCGTGAGCTGGGACAAGCGCTACATCACGCTCGGCCCGGTGGCGACGCTGCTCGGTCTGGCATTCCGGCTATACGATCCGGATCGCCTGCTGGGCGGCGGTGAGGACATCGGCATTACCGTGGCGCTGATTCCGACCGACCATCCGGGCGTGCTGATCGGACGGCGGCACATTCCGCTCGACGCATCGTTCATGAATGGGCCGAACTGGGGCAAGGACGTCTTCGTTCCGCTGGAGTGGGTGGTCGGCGGGCAGGCCTATGTCGGCCAGGGCTGGCGCATGCTGATGGAATGCCTGGCGGCGGGCCGCTCCATCTCGCTGCCGTCTTCCGCTGCCGGCAATGCGAAGCTCGCAGCGCGCACCACCGGCGCCTATGGTCGCATCCGGACCCAGTTTCGGGTGCCGGTTGGCAGATTCGAAGGCGTGGAGGAAGCGCTGGCGCGCATCGGCGGCCATACCTACGTGATCGAAGCCGCGCGTGCGGTGACCGCCGCTGCGGTGGACGCAGGGGAAAAGCCTTCGGTCTTATCGGCCATCGTGAAGTATCACAGCACCGAACGTGCACGCCAGGTGCTCAACGACGCCATGGATGTCCACGGCGGCAAAGGCATCTGCATGGGCCCGAACAACTACCTCGGGCGCAGCTATCAGCAGGTGCCGATCGGCATCACCGTCGAGGGCGCGAACATCCTCACGCGCAGCATGATCATCTTCGGACAAGGCGCGATCCGCTGCCATCCCTACGTCCTGAGCGAGATCGCCGCTGCCGGCGAAAGCGATCATGCGAAAGCCGGCGCTGCGTTCGACCAGGCATTGCGCGGCCACCTCGGCTTCCTCGCCGGCAACGCTGCGCGTGCGCTATGGCTGGGGCTGAGTGGCGGGCGCTTCCTGCGCCTGCCCGGTGTGCCCGAACTGCGTGCCGACCTGCGGCAATTGACGCGCCTGTCTGCGGCCTTTGCCTTGACGGCCGACATCACCATGCTGTTCCTCGGCGGTGATCTCAAACGCCGTGAAAAGATCTCGGCCCGCCTGGGTGACGTGCTCAGCCAGCTCTATCTCGCCTCGTGCGTGATCAAGCGCTACCACGATGACGGCGCGCAGCAGACCGATCTGCCGTTCGTGCAATGGGCGCTGCAGGACAGCGTGTACCGTGCCCAGGAGGCATTGTTCGGTCTGTTCGACAATTTCCCGGTGCGCTGGGCGGCGTGGCTGATGCATCGACTGTGCTTCCCGCTCGGACGCAGCTTCAGTCCGCCCGACGATCGGCTCGGGCACCGCGTCGCTGCGCTGTTGCTGGAGAATTCACCGACGCGTGACCGGCTCACCGCGGGGATCTATTTGCATCCCGACGAATCCGATCCGGTGGGGCGGCTGGAACTGGCCCTGGATCTGGTGAACCAGGCCGAGCGCGTGGAGGCGAAGGTGCGGGCGACGGCGAAGGCCGGTGTGGCGGGCGCGCAGGCGCGGATGGAGGCGGCGCACGAGGCGGGCTTGATCGATGCGCACGAGGCACAGCTGTGGTCGCGTTACGATGCGTTGCGGCGGGGCTGCATCATGGTGGATGATTTCCCTCATGATGTCGGACGGCGCGCCGGAGGCGGCGAGGCGCAGTACGGGGAGAGCGGTTCGCCGGCGGCGACCCACGGAGCAGGGATGGATCGGGAGAAATCAGTGGCGGATACGCATGGGATGCGCGCGTGAGCAAGCGCGTGCTGTTGAAGGTCGAGGGCGGCATCGGCACGATCACGTTCAACCGGCCGCAGGTGATGAACGCGCTGGATGCGCAGATGATGATGGAGTTTCGTGCCGCGGCCGAGCTGCTCGAGCATGATGCCGCGGTGCGCGTGGTGGTCCTGTGCGGTCAGGGTGAGGCTTTTCTCGCCGGCGGGGACGTGGCATTGTTCGCCCGCCACCTGAGTGAGCTGCCCGAGGTCATCGTGCGCTGGGGGCGCGAAATGCATTTCGCCATCCAGAGTCTGCGGCGCATGCCCAAGCCGGTGCTCGCCAGCGTGCACGGGGCGGTCGCCGGAGCAGGGTTCAGCATTCTGTGCGCCGCCGACCTCGCTCTGGCCGCCGGGAGCACACGCTTCTCCCTGGCGTATGCGAATATCGGGGCGAGCCCGGACGGGGGCAGCACCTTTTTCCTGCCGCGGCTGGTGGGCAGCAAGCGTGCGATGGAGCTCACGTTGCTGCCGGACCTGTTCGATGCCGATACGGCACGCCAGCTCGGCCTGGTGAACTGGGTGGTTGCCGAAGCCGACCGCGACGAGCGCACACGCGCCCTGGCGCGGCGTCTGGCGCAGGGACCGACGATCGCTTACAGCGAGAGCAAGCGGCTGCTGAACGCCTCGCTGTCGCGCTCGATGGAGACGCAGATGGACGAGGAACTGGTCGCCTGTGCGCGCTGCGCCGGCACGGCCGACCTGGCCGAGGGGGTGAACGCTTTCGTGCAGAAGCGCCGGCCGCTGTTCCAGGGAAGGTGAGGCAGGGGAAACGGATTGAATCAGGACGAGCTGCACAGCGAACTGCCCAATG
>JAHCKU010000004.1 GCA_026125625.1 Burkholderiales bacterium
GGGCGAGCTGCAGCGCCTGCGCCAGCCGCGCGAACTCCTTGGCGCGATCGAAGGACGAATCGATCAGCACCAGGCCGCGTCGCTCACGTGGCGGCAGGAACGCCTTGAGCGCCTGATAGCCGTCCATGTAGTGTACGTGCACTTGGCGATCGCCATCGAACAGCTTGCCCAGCGCATTGCAGTCGTCGCGGTTGAGCTCGGTCAGCTCGGCGCGATCCCCCGGCCGCAACAGCGTGCGGGCGATGCGCGGAGAGCCGGGATACCAGCGCAGCTGTCCGTTGCGATTCTCCGCGCGCACCGCCTGCATGTAGGGTTCGACCAGCGCCGGAACCTCCGCCTGCTCCCACAGGCGCTGGATACCGTCGCGGTGCTCGACGAGCTTCTGCGCCCAGGGATGGGACAGGTCGTACAAGCCGATCCCCGCATGCGTGTCGACGTAGCAGTACGGCTTGTCCTTGCGTCCGAGCGCGATCAGCAGGCGCGTCAGCAGGACGTGCTTGAACACGTCGGCGAAATTGCCGGCGTGGAACAGATGGCGATAGGCGAGCATGACGCTGGACGCAGCGACGACTACAGCTTGTCGTACTTGGTGGCGCGCCCGCGCGCCTTGTCGACCGGGTACCTGGCGACGTTCAATGCCAGCTTGCGCTGGGCCGCCTGCAGCGGATCGATGTCCAGACGATCACACAGGCGCAGCAGGAACAGCAGCACGTCGGCGATTTCCAGCTCCACTTCTGCACGCGTCTGCGGCGCCAGCGCATCGGCCTGCTCGGCGGTGAGCCACTGAAAATGCTCCAGCAGCTCGCCTGCTTCGACGGTCAAGGCCATGGCCAGATTCTTGGGATTGTGGAACTGATCCCAGTCGCGCTCGGCGACGAATGCGCGCAGTTGCGCACGCAGCTGATCGAGGGAGAGGGACGGGTTCATTGCGCGGGAAGCAGGCAGGAAAGGCGTGCAATGCTACCGCCTTTTGACGCTGCCGCGTGCCGCACCCGCCTGAGAGCTCAAGAGGCAAGGAAAGGGTGCTTTCGCGGTCAGGATTACCAGCCCTCACCCAAAGCTCTGCCGCTTTTGTATTCTCACGGCAGCATTGTTCGACGGATCATCGTACAGCCGCACGATGACGCCAGGCTTACAACGGCGTGGCGTAGTCGTTCTTTAGCAGACTGTCACATTGCGGGAAGGTTCCACCCGGCCGTTCTGCATCTACCGCTTGGGGAGTGGATCGCCGTCAGGCGGCGGGTGATGATTTCCCTCGAGCCCGGCCAGCTGATAGATATGACGAGCAAAATCCGCATCCTCCCCTTCCCAGCAACTCAGGGAGTGCCTGACGGAGAATCGCGCCGCGCGCACCAGTCACGCATGTAGTCTTCCCAGGACTGCCACAGACGGCGACGCTGCTTGTCCATATCGTCCTCGTACACCAGGATGTAGGCGCGCTCGAACAATGCCACCAGGATGCCGAAGATCGCCTGCTTGCGCTCACGCTGCTCCGGGGTGAGCTCGCCATGGGTACCGTCCTTGCTCAACAGCTGCAGGTCGGCATTGTCGATGACCAGCTTGAGGAAATCGTTGTATTCGTCGGACAGCCGCTGGTGGATCTCCTCCTCTTCGTTCTGCCGTTCCTTGCGCTGCTCCATCAGGAACACGTAGATCGCCAGCGGCAGGCCGATGATGGTCACCAGATAGCTGAGCAGCTCACTCCATTCCAGAAACGTCTCCGGCATGACGCCTCAACCTCCGTCGCGCTCGATGTCCTTCCCGTTCGTCCACAGCAGCACCGGCACTCCGCCCCGCCGTCCGATGACCACCGCATTCTGACGGAACTGGCGACCCAGGCGGCGCGCCCGGCCGGCCGCGACCGGTCCGGCGAACACGCTGTGCTCGGACCGCCACGAGCGATCGTCGGGCACCCCCAGGCCGCAGTAGAGCACGCGCACGTTACGTCGTAGCGCGCGCTGCAATGCACGCTGGCGCGCACGATTGCGCCAGCGCGGGAGAGGACGCGAGTGCGGATTCCAGGCGGTTATGAACAGCCACTCCCGTACGCCCAGTCGATGCAGCAAGCGATCGAGCACCGCGCAGCGCCGTCCTACCCGCACCTCGACGCACTGCATGCCCATCGAACGGTACGCGCGTTCCTGCGCCGCACGCTTCCCATGGTCTGCCGCGTCTCGTGCGGACACGCCGGCGAGGATGAGATAGCCGGTGCGAAGATAAGCCGATTCCAGGGACAGGCGAGGGTTCCCGGACGTCATGGCGTCGCGACCGTGCATGGCGCTCGACCCTTCACGCGCCGCGGCCATCGCGTGGCGGCACGACGCCGCTGCCGCTTCCCTCGCCATCTGCGGCGTAATGCCCGAGCGCGGCGGCCAGCTGGGCACCCACACGCGCGCGCAGCGACGGCGGCGCCAGCACTTCGACCTCTGCGCCATGGCGCAGGATGTCGGCAATCAGCTCGCGATCGTCGCTGAACGGAATCTCCAGCAGGTAGCTGCCGTCCGCATCATGACGTGCACGCTGCTGCGGATGCCACTGCTCCAGCGCCACCCAGCGCGCACGCAACGGGGAGAAGCGCAGCGCCGCCCACTGCGTGTCACGTCCGCCGAAGATGCCGTAGCCGCTGGCGAGCACCGCGTCCAGTTCTGCATCGTCCACCTTGCGCGCCGGCGTTTCCAGGATGCGCGCAGCACGCAGCGCATCCACGGCGAAGCTGCGGATGTCCTCGCGCAGGTGGCACCACGCATCCAGGTACCAGTTCCCGCGATAGTGCACCAGCCGCTGCGGTGAAAGCTCGCGCCCGGTTTCCTCGTCACGTGCACGGTTGTAATAGGTGACATGCAGTCGCCTGCGCTCGAGCAGCGCGCGCGCCACGACCTGGAAGTGCGCCAGGGGCAATGCGCGCCGCGCCGCATGCAGGATGCGGATGCGCTTCTGCACGGTTTCCGCCGGATGCTCGCTGCTGCCGATGGCGGCGCTCAGGCGTGCCAGCAACGGCTCGATATATGGGCCGAGCAACCCTGGCTCGAGGTTTTGCAGCAGTTGCTGCATGGTGAGCAAGGCATAGATCTCGGCAGCGCTGAACCACAACCCCGGCAGCTCCTGAACGTGTGCCTGCGGGTCGAAGCGGTAACCGGAGGCGTCGCGATCCCAGACGATGGGGATGTTCAGACGCGAGCGCAGATACTCCAGGTCGCGCTTGAAGGTGGCCGGAGAGATTTCGAGCTCTTCCAGGAAGCGGCGTGCCGGCACCACCCGATGGCGCTGGAGCAGTCGTTGGATGCGATAGAAGCGTTCGGTGCGGTCCACCGGCCCGATTCTAAACCCGCCGACCAGCACCTCCGGCCGGCACCTCCGCCCGGTCCCGCGCCGCCGCCTGCCCGGCTGCGCCTGCGGTGCGGTTGCCTGTGCAGCGATCCGGTCCGCTAGTACACTGCGGGCAATCGCCCACTCCGAGCGGACGTATCATGGAAAAGAAATTCGCATCCCAGGCGGATCTGGAAGAGAAGAAAGTCACGTTCACCAGGCTGGCGGAATGTGCCTACGCCTACACCGCCGAGGGCGACCCGAACACCGGCGTGGTGATCGGCGACGACGGCGTGATGGTGATCGACACGCAGGCCACGCCGGTGATGGCACAGGACGTGATCCGCCGCATCCGCGCTATCACCGACAAACCGATCAAGTACGTGGTGATGTCGCACTACCACGCAGTGCGCGTGCTCGGTGCCAGCGCCTACGGCGCCGAGCAGATCATCGCCAGCCAGGGCACTTACGATCTGATCGTCGAGCGCGGCGAAGCCGACATGCGCTCCGAGATCGAGCGCTTTCCGCGCCTGTTCCGCGCGGTCGAATCGATTCCCGGCCTGACCTGGCCGAGCATCGTGTTCAAGGAAGAGATGGCCTTGTGGATGGGCAAGCTCGAAGTGCGCATCATCCACCTGGGACGTGGCCACACCAAGGGTGACACCGTGGTCTGGCTGCCGCGCGAGAAGGTGCTGTTCAGCGGCGATCTGGTCGAGTACGGTGCCACGCCCTACACCGGTGATGCCTATCTGCGCGAATGGCCGGCCACGCTCGAGCGGCTGCGCGCGCTCGCGCCGGAGAAGCTGGTCCCCGGGCGTGGCGACGCATTGACCACGCCGGAACAGGTGCAAGCCGGGCTGGACGGCACCAGGCGCTTCATCACCGACATGTTCGCGGCAGTGCGCGACGGCGCCAATGCCGGCAAGTCACTGAAAGAGATCTACCGCAGTACCTATCAGAAGCTCAAGCCCGACTTCGGCCACTGGGTCATCTTCGACCACTGTATGCCGTTCGACGTCAGCCGCGCCTATGACGAAGCGACGCAATACCCCGATCCGCGCATCTGGACCGCACAGCGTGACAAGGAGATGTGGCAGGCACTGGAGAGCTGAGCACGCATGCCACCGCGTATATACGATGACCGGCACGACGCATGGCCGCCCTGCCCTACCGTAGAGCGCCCGAGCTGATCTCGGGAACCTCGACCCGCTATCCGGTCGTGATCGTCGGTGCCGGTCCGGTCGGTCTGTGCGTGGCTATCGACCTCGCACGCCACGGTGTGCAATGCCTGCTGCTGGACGAGGACGACCGGACTTCGGAAGGCAGCCGCGCCATCTGCTTCGCCAAACGCAGCCTGGAGATTCTGGATCGCCTGGGCGTGGGGCAACGCGCGGTGGACAAAGGCGTGGTGTGGAATCTGGGCAAGGTATTCCTGCGCGAACGCCTGCTCTACCAGTTCGATCTGCTGCCCGAATCCGGTCACAAGCGACCGGCGTTCATCAACCTGCAGCAGTATCACCTCGAGCAGTTCCTCATCGAGCGTCTGGAAGAAACCGCGGTGGACGTGCGCTGGAGCAACCGCGTGACCGGCGTGACTCGGCACGCAGACGGCGTGAGCGTGACAGTGGGCACGCCCGATGGCGTCTATGCGCTGGAGTGTGACTATCTGCTCGCCTGCGATGGCGCGCGCAGCACGGTGCGCGCCCTGCTCGGCCTGGAAGCCAGAGGACAGGTATTCCGCGACCGCTTCCTGATTGCCGACGTGAAGATGGAAGCATCGTTTCCCACCGAGCGCTGGTTCTGGTTCGATCCGCCCTTCCACCCAGGGCAATCGGTGTTGCTGCACAAGCAGGCCGACGACGTATGGCGCATCGATTTCCAGCTCGGCTGGGACGCCGACCCCGAGGCCGAGAAGCAGCCGGAGCGGGTCATGCCGCGCATCCGCGCCATGCTCGGCGAGCACGTGCCGTTCAGGCTGGAATGGGTCAGCGTGTATACGTTCCGCTGTCAGCGCATGGAACGCTTCGGCTACGAACGCGTGTTCTTCCTGGGTGATGCCGCGCATCAGGTGTCGCCATTCGGCGCACGCGGAGCGAACAGCGGCATCCAGGATGCCGACAATTTCGCGTGGAAGCTGGCGCTGGTGCTGCAGGACAAGGCGCCGGCCGTTCTGCTCGACAGCTACGATGCCGAGCGCATCCCTGCCGCCGACGAGAACATCCTCAACTCCACGCGCAGCACCGATTTCATCACGCCCAAGAGTCATGCATCCCGCATGTTCCGAGACGCCGCGTTGCAGCTGGCTGAGCGCCATCCGTTCGCGCGCGCGCTGGTCAACAGCGGGCGCCTGTCCCTGCCGCATGCCTACGCCGCCACGCCGCTGAGCACGCCGGATCGCGAGCGTTTCGTCGGCCGCATGAAACCCGGTACGCCATGCGTCGATACGCCTCTTAGCGCAGGCGAGACCCGGACGTGGCTGCTGGATCAGCTGGGCGACGACTTCTGCGGCGTGTACTTCGCCGGCGCGCAGGCACCGGATCCGGCTCTGCTCGCCCGCCTGCAAGGTCTGTCGCGTCTGCAGCTGGCGGTGCGCCCACTCCTGCTGTGCACCGCCGGCTGTGCGGGAGCATGGCGCGCGCTGGGCATCAGCGTGTTCGAAGACAGTGAAGGCCTGTTCGCCAGTCGCTACGACGCCACGCCGGGAACGCTGTATCTGATCCGCCCTGATCAGCACGTGGCCGCGCGCTGGCGCCATCTGGAGCTGCGTGCGCTGCGCGAGGCACTGGCGCGTGCAGTCGGCCAGCAGGTCGAGGAGCAGACGGCATGACCGCGCTGAACATCGCCGCGCACCTCGATGCGCCGGACGACTTCTATCAGGCGCTCATCGAAGCCCATCGCGACCTCACCGATACGCAGAGCGAGCTGCTCAATGCACGCCTCATCCTGCTGCTCGCCAACCACGTGGGCGATGCGCAGGTGCTGCGCGAAGCGCTGGCGGCGGCACGCGAGGGACTGGACATTCACGCCGCGACCCCATCGACCGATCAGAGGCAGACATGAGCAAACGCTGGATCAGTTTCCCCAAGGTCGAGGGCGAGCATTCGCGCCAGGCGCACGCCGATCTGCCCGAGAGCACGTTCGAGCGCGAGATGGGCAAGGAAGGCTTCTTCGGGCCGAGCGTGCACTTCCACCACAAGCACGCGCCGACCGGATGGTCGAGCTTCGAGGGCGATCTGCGGCCGCATGCCTACGATCTCAACAAGCTCGAGACCGATCCGGCATCGCCCTGGTCGGCGGCACCGTTCCTGCACAACGCCGATCTCGCACTGCGTCTGTGGCGCACCGATCGCAAGATGGATCATCTGGCGCGCAACGCCGATGGCGACGAGCTGCTGTTCGTGCACGAGGGCGAAGGCGATCTGTTCTGTGACTGGGGCCGACTGAGCTATCGCGACGGCGACTACATCACGCTGCCGCGCGGCGCGATGTGGCGCATCGAACCGGCTTCGTCCACCACGCTGCTGCTGGTGGAAGCGAGCCAGAGCTCGTACCAGCTCCCGGACAAGGGCATGCTCGGCGCGCACGCCATATTCGATCCGGCCATCCTCGATACGCCGAGGATGGACCACGATTTCCGTGCGCAGCAGCTGGAGGTGGAGACCCGCGTGGTGCTCAAGCGGCGCGGAAGGCTCTCCACCATCGTCTATCCCTTCAATCCGCTGGATGCCATCGGCTGGCACGGCGATCTGGTGCCGGTGCGCGTGAACTGGCGCGACATCCGCCCGCTGATGAGCCATCGCTACCATCTGCCGCCCTCGGCGCATACCACGTTCGTGGCGAAGAACTTCGTGGTATGCACCTTCGTGCCGCGGCCGATCGAATCCGATCCGGGCGCGCTGAAGGTGCCGTTCTTCCACAACAACGACGACTACGACGAGATCATCTTCTATCATCGTGGCCAGTTCTTCAGCCGCGACAACATCAAGCCCGGGATGGTCACGCTGCATCCGTGCGGCTTCACGCACGGCCCACACCCCAAGGCATTCCAGACCGGTGCCAAGGCCGAGCGCAGGGAGACCGACGAGGTGGCGGTGATGATCGATGCGCGCTACCCGGTGGACGTCGCACGACTGCCGCCGGGGGTGGAACTGGAGAGCTATGCCGACTCTTGGAAGCCCAAGGCATGAACATGACGATGGCGATGCGCTGCGCGTGCGTCGCACCTTTCTCGAATCGGTCGAAGCACACATGCGCTGGACGTTCCGTTTCCGTGCGGACATGTGCTCGACCATCGTGGTCGCACTGCTGTGTCTTGCCGTCAGCGCGAACGCGTCGGCGCAGCTGCGCTACATCGGCCAGCAGATCGTGCCCACCGGGTACATCTATTCAGACACCGTCGTGGGCGGATTGTCCGGCATCGACTTCGATCCGCACAGTGGACAGTTCTACGCCATCAGCGACGATCGCTCGCCCGATGCACGTTTCTACACGCTCACGCTCGATCTGACCCGATTCAACCGGCGCCTCGGCCCCGGCATGGCCGGGGTGCGCTTCACCGGCGTGCATCCCCTGCTCGACCAGGATGGCACGCGCTTCACCGGCAGGCGCGTCGATCCCGAGGCGATCCGCCTGCATCCGCACAGCGGCACGCTGCTGTGGACCAGCGAGGGCAACGCACGCAGAGGTGCGGCACCGTTCGTGCGCGAGATGAACACAGCCGGCGAGCCGCTGCGCGAGTTCGAGCTGCCGTCGCAATATCTTGCGCGCTCGGGACAGGAATGGGGCGTGCGCGACAATCTGGCGTTCGAAAGCATCGCAGTGACACCCAGCGGCCGCTCCGTCGTCGTTGCCGTCGAGAATGCCCTGCTGCAGGATGGACCGGCAGCGAGCCGGCGCAGCGGCAGTGCCTGCCGTGTGCTGGTGTTCGATCACGACAGTGGCAGCGCACGCGCGCAGTTCGTATATCAGGTCGATGCCGTGGTTGCACCGTCGCTTCTGCCCAACGGACTGAAGACCAACGGACTGGCGGAATTGCTCGCGCTGGACGAGGATCTGTTCGTCGCAGTGGAGCGCTCCTTCTCCGCCGGCAGCCGGCTGTCGATCCGCCTGTACCTCACGCGCACGGCGGGGGCGACCGACGTAGCGGCCCTGGACGCCCTGCACGGCGCCAGCTATCAGGTGATGCACAAGTCACTGCTGCTCGATCTGACCGACCTGACCAATGAGGACGGCAGTGCGCTATGGCTCGACAACATCGAGGCAATCAGCTTCGGCCCGCGTCTGGAGAACGGCAATCGCACACTGATACTGGTGGCGGACAACAACTTCAGCAACGGCCAGCAGACCCAGTTCCTTGCGTTCGAGATCACCCGGGTATTGCATTGACAGAGCGCGCTGCGCCGCACCAAGGATCACTTCATTTGTACGTGCCCACAGTATTGACTGGATGTAGGCTCAGCATGAAAATCCTCGACCAAGCGCTCGCGTTGTCGCACAACTAAAAAGCACGAATAGCCAGCGTGCACGCCAGCGCCGCAAGCGCTTTGTTGCACGTGTCGTAGACGTAGATGAGGCAACCCGGTCTAGCCGGGTAACTGGCGTGCAATTCCGTGAATCGGCGCGCACCCGCCAGCAGCCATGCCAACCGCAGCAACGACTCGGTCGCGGTCCGCAACGCGACGCATCGATCCGACACGGAGTCGACACCAGACCAAGGAGACTTATGAATATCCTCGAGAGCCTTTCAGGCGTCGTCAGTGAGGAACTCGTAGCACAGGCAAGCAAGTTTCTCGGCGAGTCCCCAGCCGCCACGCGCGGCGCCGTCGGCTCCGCCATTCCTGCGCTGCTGGCAGGACTGATGCAAAAGACGTCGAGCACACAAGGCGCCACCGATCTGTTTCGCACCCTGACCGGTCCCTCCGTCGACGCCGGCATACTCGACAATCTGTCCGGCCTGTTTACCGGAGGCGACCGCACCAACTCCTTGATGCGCAGCGGCGCCTCCCTGCTGTCCGGTATTCTCGGCAGCGACAAGCTCGGCAATCTGAGCGGTGCCATCGCGTCGCTTGCCGGCATCAAGAGCTCGGCGGCGACCAGCCTGCTGAGCATGGCCGCGCCGCTGCTGCTCGGTTCCATCAAGAAGCAGGTCACCACGCGCGGACTCGATGCCGCCGGACTCGCCAGTCTGCTGCTGGGACAGAAGAGCGCTCTGCAGGGCGCTGGACTGGATCCGAGCATCGTCAAGTCCCTCGGTTTCGGCAGCCTGTCCGGCTTGCTCGGCAGTATTCCCGACGCCGGTGCCGCGGCCGCCCGGGGTGTCTCCAATGCGGCGGCAGCCGGGAGCAGCGGCCTGCGCCGCTGGTGGCCCTGGCTGCTGGCTGCATTGGTGCTGCTGTTGCTGTGGCAATGGCTGGGCCGCTCGAAGCCGCCCGCTCCGCTGCCGCCGGCTGCCACATCCGAGGCACCTGCCCCCGCAGCAGTGGCCGGCTGGCCGGGCAAGGTCTATTTCGCCACCGGCTCGGCCGAGATCGATGCGCAGGCATCGGAAGCGATTTCGGCCATCGCGGCATTGGCAATCGCCGAAAACGCCAGCGTGGATGTCACCGGCTACACCGACCAGACCGGCGATCCGGTCGTGAACGAGGAACTGGCCAAGGAACGCGCCCAGAATGTGCAGGCAGCCCTGATCGCAGCCGGCCTGCCCGAAAGCAACGTCCATCTCCAGCCGCCGGTATTCATTACCGGCAGCGGTGACGATGCGGAAGCAAGAAGGGTGGAGGTGAACCGCGCGCCGTGATTGCGTAACGGCGACGTTACAACCAGCAGGCAATCGTCCATCGCTCACCCAGCAGGCATTCGTCCGTCGCCCACCTGCCCGCTCCGGTGGGCAGGTGGGCGGATGAGAGTATTCAGTCTTCCCCTCCTTTCAAGAGGAGGGGACGGCCGCAATTGATGGCGAGCGAGCCATTGCGTCCGAGGTCTTCCCCTCCTCTCAAGAGGAGGGGTCGTACCCCTTCGGGGCATAAAGCCGCAGGCCGGGGGTGGTGTTGGGTAGATGCAAACCACGCTTGACACGAACGCGGGGAAGAATTTTTTCGAGCTACATACGCCGCGTTTCGTGGATATCGTCGACCGCGTTTCAAAGATTCCAGCGATCATCCGAACCGTGACGACGCTGGTCGATACCCACTATGAATGCTCAGACTGAGAAGACTCAGCTGGAGGAGCTGACGACACTGCCACCAGCGACGTTCTAGTGGACTGTAACGATGAAATGCGGAGTACACTCCCTCTCCCCTTGGGGGAGAGGGTTGGGGAGAGGGGTACTAGCGAATCGGCTGTTACAGCCCACTAGAGCATGCGCGACCCTACTTGGGATACCGCGAACAGATTTGCGATCTCACCGGTTAGCTCGGACAAACTCTCGTAGGCAAAAGTCAGCGTGCTCGCCCCGATTTTCTCGCTGTGCTGGCTGCGGTTGGCGAAGGCATCGTAGAGAGCGATTCAGACCCGTTGACATGGCCAGGTGCTTCCTTCGTATACTTGGGCAAATCGTTTCCAGACAAGGGCTGGCCCTGGAGATGTCCGAAGACATGCGAGGACAGGCCCTTTTTGAGCCATGGATACGTATCTGTCGAGACCACTGCGATGACCGAAGTCACTGTCACCCTACCTGACGATCTGGCCCAGCAAGCCCGCCAGGCCGGACTGCTGCACCCAGAGGCACTGGCCGCGCTGCTACGCGAGGCGATGCGCGAGCAGCGCATCGAGCGGCTGTTCGCCACTATGGATAAACTCTCCAGGATTGAGCCGCCGTTGAGCGAAGAAGAGATCGCCGCCGAAATCGAGGCCGCTCGGGCTGAGCGGCGCGCCCACCCATCTCAATGATCCGCGCGGTGGCCGACACCAACGTCGTGGTGTCGGCGTTTCTGTGGGGTGGCACACCCCGCAAGGTCCTTGATGCCGCTCGCGGCGGGACCATCGTGCTATTTACCAGTCCCGCCCTGATCGCTGAGCTCGAAGAGGTACTGGGGCGAGAGCAATTTGCCCGTCGCATCGCTCAGGCCGGCAGCTCCGTTGCCGGGATGACTGGCGACTATCTCGCGCTCGCACATCTTGTGCGGCCCACCGCTCGTCCGCTAGTCGCGCGTGACCCCGATGACGATCACGTCCTGGCCTGCGCACTCGCTGCCCACGCCGATCTCATCGTCTCCGGTGACCGCGACCTGCTGGATCTGAAGCGTTATCAGGACATCGAGATCGTGAGCGCTGCCGCCGCACTCGAGCGCATCACGCTAGACACCTAAAAATGACCACCTGTGCGCCAGGGCCACGGGTAGACGAGCAACCACTCAGTCGCCGACGATCTTCACGCCATGGACATTACCAGCTTGATCGGTAGCAGCAACCGGGCTGCCGGCCAGGCCGGTGTGCAGGTAGGTGATCGTCTCGGCAGCCCAGCCCGGCGAGACCAGCAACAGGATCCCCGAGAGGAGCACACCAAGATACGAACGTAGGACTGTAGCTATTAAGCTATTTCCTGGACAGTTCGCTATGTCGGAGATCCGGGATGACAAGCTCTGCAGATTCCCTTTCGCAGCGCAAAGCAACCTTTCGGCTGAGGGTGCTGCGCCACTTCGAGGAGGTCACGCATAACGTCAGCGCCACCTGCCGTCATTTCGGGATACACCGCAGCCAGTTCTATGACTGGCGCAAGCGATTCGAACAGTTCGGCGAGCACGGTCTGCGCGATGCTCGACGGGGATCCAAAGTCAGTCCCTGGCGTACACCCCCGCATATCGAAGCGCTCATCCTGGATATCCGGACCGAAAAGCGCTATGGCGCCCAGCGTCTGAGCTACTTTCTGCAGCGCTATCACGAGATCTACGTTTCCGCCCCGACCATCCGACGTATTCTGCGCGAGCATCAGGTGCCCGCAGTGCACCTGAAGCGTCACCCTGCCGGGACCAGCCAAGCGTCGCGAGATCAATATCCCTGGTAGGTCTGTCCAAGTCGACGTCAAGCACGTAAAGCTCACCTCCGGGCGGCTGTACCAGTTCACCGCCATCGATGAGGCGACCCGCTATCGGGTGCTCAAGATCTACGACCACAACTCCATGCGCTCGGCCGTGGACTTCATCGAGCAGCTGCGCCAGCGCTTGCCCGTGGCCATCCAGCGCATCCAGACCGATTGGGGGGCCGAGTTTGGCACGCACTTTACCTGGCACCTGGAAGATCTGGGCATCGAGCATCGCCACATCCCGCCCGGCTGCCCGGAGGTCAATGGCAAAGTCGAGCGCAGCCACCGCACCGATGAAGAAGAGTTCTATGGACGAACGACGTTTCGATCACCGCAGGAATTGCGCCGCGCGCTGCGGGATTGGGAGGTTGAGTACAACGAGCGCCGACCGCATCTGGCGCTGAAAGGCAAGACCCCTGCAGAACGACTTCTCGAGCTCAGGATCAGTGCTCGTTCACCTGTCGGCGTTTCTACTTGACTAATACAACGCCGAGGCGATTCATTTGCCTTATTCAAGGCAGGCCTCAATAGTTGCACGACATGCAATATATTGATCGCCCACTTCATTTATCTTCTCGCGGGCTATGCTTTCTAACATTCTGAAAGAACTTACCGCTTTAGCAATATCTTCCATTCTTTGGAAGTACAGCTCTCGATGCCTGCGAACCGCCTCTGCATGTTCGGGCGTTCTGCCTCCAGTGTTCGCCTTCGGGTTCTCTAGCCTTCCTTCTGCATAACGCTCGTCTATCTGCTGTGCCTCTTTCTTGTATGCGTTCAACATGGTCGCAAATGTTGTCTGCAGCTCTACCTCGACTCTTAACATCTCTTGTTGGCCAAAGCATTCCTGTGCGCGCTCTTTAAAACTGCGTCTATCCGCGTTCATCTGCTGTTTTACTTTCCGCTCAATATCTTCTCTAAATTCTTTCTCCAGACGTTTGCGCTCCGGGTGCCATACCGGCTTTGCGATAAGTGCCCGCATGCTACTCGCGTACTCCTCCAGGGTTGTCGGCTTCTTCTCCCTTCGTTGTTCCCTCTCCCACTCTTTACGGCGCTGCTGCACTAGCTGCGTTCTTTGTCCCGTCACCCTAATGGTGCAAGCGTTGGGGCTTTGGGATCTTAGGCACTGTCCGATTTTGTCGGAGAACTCTAGCTCCTCCGTATCCGTTAGGAAACTGTATGTGTCATCCTCTTTCTTTATAGGGAGCTTTTGAAGGATAAGGAAAGGTAATTGGTCAGAGTACTTTTGTAGTTCTGAGGGATTGACCTCTACGCCCCACCACAACGCGGGATCTGACTTATCTAAAGTGGGGGTTGTCCAATCTAGTCCAAGAATCTTTCCCAGATCTGGCGTTTGCGCTGCGCACTGTCCTGCAGTTATCGCTAGCGCAAGCAATAGCAGAGCCTTCATCGTAGTCTACTCCTTAGAAATACATTTTCCGCATCCAGAGTCAATGTTGGTAAGCGGCGCGCTTCCTGTGCAGCGGCAGATCGGCCCACTAGCTGAGATGATCCAGTAGCTTGTTTCTGTTTATTCGGACTGAATTTGAGAGTTGGGAGGTGTGACCCAATCCGCATCTTTCAGAAGCTCAGCCGAATGAACACCCACAAGAATGCCCGACTGACGTTTGTGCGTCGACTGGAGTTGGTAGAAGAGGTGGTCAACGCTAAGATGTCGCTGGCCCAAGCAGCCTTTTTGAACCAGTTGACTGTGCCCACCGCGCACAAGTGGATGGGGCGCTACCTGAGCGATGGGCAGATGGGCTTGGCCGACCGCTCCTCGCGTCCTCGCTGCAACCCTAGGGCGATCGCCCAGGTACTGCTATGGCCATCGTCGAGTTGCGCCGCTGTCCCGCTCTCACGGGCGCACATTGCCGCCAGCCTGGGGGTGTCCAAGAAGCACCGTGGGACGGGTGTTGATCCGTGCCGGGTTGTCGCCTTGTAAGACGACAGCGTAGTTTTGCTCTTAAAGCGACATCCAGATTTACGCGCACCCGGTTTGGGTCCGACCCTCTCCGCCAAGGGACAGCCGTCCGGAGGCGGAGATGGGCAAGCTGAACCTGGGGGCCTGTATGACGGTCGAGATATTGGCGCGCCAGCATGTCGCGCAGTGCGAGATTGCCCGCCTGCTCGGAGTGAGCAAGGCAGCGGTACGTTACCAGATCTGGCGAATGGAGGCTGGGGCGGTCGGCGGCATCTCCGAGCACGGCAGGTGGGAGGTGGGCCGTGTGTCACCTGCCGTGCTGGCGACGGTGGCGTAGGGCTTCCACGACGAGCGACAGTGCAGGTAAAGATTGCCGCCGACTGGCGTAAAAGATATGCAGACCGGGAAAGGTGGGGCACCAGTCCTTGAGCACGGGCTGAAGCCGGCCGCTTTCGATGTGAGGCTGCGCCAACTCCTTTGGCATGTATGCCAGGCCAAATCCGGCCAGAGCTGCTTCGAGCACGGGGTAAATGCAGTTGAACGTCCATGGCCTATCAACCCGCACTTGCAAGTTGCGCTTGCCTCCCTTCAGCTCCCATGCATACACCCCTCCATCAACGAGATCACCCTGTGGCCTACTCGGCAGAAGTTCTGAATCCTCATCTCAGGCGCTACATCGCCGATCGGCGTCGTCAGTGCCCGTTCGGGCTGGGCGCATTCACGAGCAGCACGTCACCACGTCGCGCATGGAGTCCCTCGACGGCCTCGATCGCGAGGCGTTGAACGTCCCGTGCCCGGATCGAGGCGACCAGCTCGTCCGCGTCTTCGGGTGTGTCGCCAAGGCGGACCAGCGCTTCGCGGCTGATCGAAAGCGCGGACTCGAACGTCTCGCGCATCTGGAAATCTGCGCCCTCGCGCATCAGTTCGATCGCGTGTTCCCGGCCGTAGGCCCGCGCGAGAACCGGAACCAGCGGAAACTCGTGCTTCACCAGTTCCACGATCTTCGTCGTTGCCCCGGGGTCGCCCGGCGCCGCGATGATGAGGCTGGCATTGGCTGCACCGGCGGTGCGCAGGATGTCCAGCCGTGACCCGTCGCCATAGTAGACCTTGAAACCCACCTCGTTCGCTTCGTGGATCATTTCGGCATTGGTCTCGATGATCGACAGGCTGTAGCCGCGCGCCAGCAAGGGCTGGCTCACGATCTGCCCGACGCGATCGAACCCGATCAGCAGGATGTTGGCGGTCAGGTTCTTCGGGGCTTCGACTCCATCCATCGACGCTACGGCCTTGGGTGCGAAACGATCATGCAGGATCACCAGCAGCGGCGTCAGCGCCATCGAGCAGATGATGATCGCAGTCAGGATCGCATTCTGTTCCGGGGTGAGAATGCCGACCGACATCGCGGTGGTGTAAAGGACGAAGGCGAATTCGCCACCCTGTGCCATCAGCACCGCCCGCTCCAGCGCCTCGGAACTCGAGGACTTCAGCAGACGGGCCACCGCATAGATGACGACCATCTTGAGGACGATGTAGAGCGGCACCCAGAGTGCGATCAGCGTCCAGTTCGCGGCGACGACATCCAGGTCGAGCGCCATGCCGACGCCGAGGAAGAACAGGCCCAGCAAGAGGCCGCGGAACGGCTCGACATCCGCTTCGAGCTGATGGCGGAAGCTCGATTCCGACAGCATGACACCCGCAAGGAAAGCGCCCATCGCCATCGACAGCCCGCCCTCCTGCATCAGCATGGCCGCGCCCAGGACGACCAGCAGCGCCGCCGCCGTCATCACGTCGCGGCCGCCGAAACGGGCCAGGAAGCGAAACATCGGATTCAGCAGATAGCGCCCGACCAGGATCAGCAGGGCGATGGCGGCAAGGCCGATGGCGATATCGGTCATCCGATCGGCCAGCGTCGCTTCCTCGGCGCCGGGCGCGATGAACGCGACGAGCGCCAGCAGCGGCACGATGGCGAGATCCTCCAGCAGCAGGATCGCAACGATCCGCCGCCCGAAGGGCGTGGACATCTCGCCGCGCTCGTCCAGCATCTGCATCACGACGGCCGTGGAGGTCAGCACGAAGCCCGTACCTGCGACGAAACTGGCGTGTGCCGGAAAGCCCATGACCACGCCAATGCCGGTCAGCACGAGGATGGCACCGACCACCTGCAGGGCGCCGAGTCCGAAGATTTCGCCCCGCATGGCCCACAGGCGTGAGGGCTGCATCTCCAGTCCGATGACGAACAGGAACAGCACGACGCCCAGTTCGGCGACGTGGATGACGGATTGCGGATGCTGAAAGAAGCCGAGCCCGAAGGGGCCGATGACCACCCCACCGGCCAGGAAGCCCAGCACTGCGCCCAGCCCGAGTTTGCGGAAGATCGGCACTGCCACCACCGCCGCCGCGAGCAGCACGACCACGGCCGTCAGATCTGCACCGGCGCCGTGGTGTGCAACGGTTTCTGCCACGTGTGAGCCCTCGATGGTCATTTGTACCCCCGTTTCCCGTGGTCAGGCATTACACCACGGATACTTGCCGCCGCAGGTCCACGTGCAGACGCATGAACGCGCGTCCATGCCTGCGGTTCCTCCTGCTCCCTCGAGCGCCACCAGCGAGCGCCTTCCTGCGGCGCATTCATATCCACGCGTTCGCCCATCATCGGTGTGGCCACCTGCACGCCGCGCTCGGCTGCGAAGCGCAGCACCTCGTCGAACGGATCGTCCCAGGTGTGCATGCCGAGATCGAAAGTGCCGTTGTGGACGGGGAGCAGCCAGCGTCCGCGCAAGTCCTGGTGAGCCTGCACGGTGTGCGGCGGATGCATGTGCACGTAGGGCCACTGTGCGTTGTAGGCACCGGTTTCCATCAGCGTCAGGTCGAAAGGACCGAAGCGTCGGCCGATCTCGGCAAAGCCGTCGAAGTAGCCGCTGTCTCCGCTGAAGAAGACGCGCAGCCCGTCATCCTCCATCACCCACGAGGCCCACAGCGTGCGATTGCCGTCGGTGAAGCCGCGTCCCGAGAAATGCTGCGCGGGCGTGGCCGTCAGGCGCAGGCCGTCCACCTCGGTGCCTTGCCACCAGTCGAACTGACGGACCTTGTCTTTCGCGACGCCCCAGGCGGTAAGGCGATCGCCCACGCCCAGCGGCGTGAGGAACAGGTCCACTTTGCCGTCCAGCGCCCGGATGGCGGCATGGTCGAGGTGATCGTAATGGTCGTGCGAGAGGATCACGGCGCGGATGGGCGGCAGTTCTTCGATCGCGATGGGGCGGTGCATGGAAACGTTTGGGACCCAGGAACTGCATCGGCGAGGCCCGCTCGGAGAACACCGGGTCCGTGAGCCACCACTGGCCGCGCAGCTTCATCAGCACGGTGGAGTGGCCCAGCCGGTACAGGCTGCGGTCGGGCGCAGCGTCCAGCTCGGCGCGGGTCAGGCGATGAATCGGTACGGGCGATGCGGGCACCGTGCCCGCGGGCTTCCTGAAGAGGAACTCCCACCATACGCCCAGCACGGATTCGGGCATGTCCCCGGGCCCGGCAAGGCGCGGGTTGTGGAAGCGTCCATCGCGCCATTGCGGCGACGATGCGTAGTCGCCAAAGGAGGGGCGAAGCATGGCGTAGCGGGTCAAGACGATGGCTCCAATGAAGACGATGAGTGCAACGAGGGTGATCCAGCGCGCAGGGCGCGCCGGAAAGCCGCGATGAAGGTTCATGGGTGAAGAAGGGGCGGAACCAGCAGATCTCCTCTCGTGGAGCGCGGTCCCGCCGATCGGTGCAGGGCCAGGGTTACCCATGGACACCCGGCACCTGCGTAGCCCGGAAGGCGCAGTCTCAGGCGCCCAGATGCTTCTTGTAGAACGGCGCGAGTTTCGCGACCGCCTTGGCGACGGGCTCGGGTCGGTCGTACAGGCTCACCTCGCGCACGTGATGCTGGTTCAGGTATTGCGGCAGTTCATGGTGGCTTCCAGCGAACTGCCGAAGGGATGGTTTCTGGCACTGACCGACCGGCAGATCAGCCCGGCCATCGGCGCCATGCACGCCGAGCCTGCCCGTCACTGGACACTGGAAGAACTGGCTCGCGTTGCAGGGGTCTCGCGTACCGTGTTTGCGCAACGGTTCAAGGCGCTGGTGGGGAGCACGGCCATGGACTATCTCACTCGCTGGCGCATGCTGTTGGCAGCGGATCGCCTGCGCACGGGCAGTGAGAGTGTCGCATCCATTGCCTTCTCGCTTGGATACGAGTCGGAAAGCTCGTTCAGTACAGCCTTCAAGAGAGTGATGTCCTGCCCGCCGACGCAATATCGGCGCCAGTCAGTCTCTCCCGTCACGGATACGAGTCACCGCAGTTCTGCACCGAAGCACCCGATCACCGGCTGGAACAAGTCTCCTGCAAGCCTTCCAGGCTAGGACCGCCTGCGTTAATTGATCAGTGCTTCCCCAGGCTTGCGCCCTGCCGGACGAGTTCGGCCTGTACGTCGCGCACCGGCGTCTGACGCGGAGAAATGCCCCGTTGGGCGGCGATCGCGGCACACACGCCCGCCGCGTGACCGGTTGCCATCGCGATCGGCATGACCCGATAGGAGGAATGGGCTTCATGCGTACCTGAGATCGAACGTCCGGCAACCAGCAATCCTTCGGTCTGCTGCGGCAACAGGCAGCGCAACGGAATGTCATAGGCTTCTCCTGGCGGCAAACGCTCGAGGATGGTCCCGCTGCCCTTGGGATTGTGGATGTCGACCGGGTAGGAGCCGCGCGCGATGGCATCGTCGAACTTGCGCGCGGCAAGCACGTCATCGGCCGTGAGGTGATAGTCGCCATGGATGCGCCGCGTCTCGCGCACGCCTATATTGACGCCACTTTGCGCCACGTATGCGCGCTCGAAGCCGGGCACGTATTTGCGCAAGAAGGCGGCGATCTGCCGCATCTGACATCTGCTGGCACGCTCGGCGTAAGTCAGGTCCCATACATCGGTTCCCAGTACCCGGGTCACGCGCGTGCTGTTCACGCTGATCTCGTTCTCGTGCGGCGTCGCGAAGAACAGGATGTCTTCGCGCGGCAGATCGAGCTCGCCGGCTTCGGTCGCTCGGCGCGCGAGATCCCACAAGCCGTGGACGCCGCGCCACTGCGCCGGATGCTCGCGTACATAGTTCTTGAACAGCGTCCGTTCGAAATCGACGATGCGGAACATCAGGGTCATCGGCTGCACCAGTCCATCCGAACGGCCGATGTCGAACGGCGCTCCGGCCTGCGCCGCGATGTCGCCGTCGCCGGTGCAGTCGACCGTTACCGAAGCGCGAATGAAGATCGGCCCGGATTTGGTCTCGAAGACGACACCGCGCACGCTTCCATCACGAATCACCCCGCTCGCAAAAGCGTGCAGCAGATAGTGCACGCCTGCTTCGTCGAGCAGGTCCAGGGCGATGAGCTTGAACCACTCCGGATCGAACGGAACCACGTATCCGGTCTCCAGGGAGGGTGGTATTGCACCGCCGGCTTGCACCAGGCGCTCGAGCAGCCGGGCGAGGACGCCCGCGATCACCGCCTCTCCGGGTCCGTGATCGGTCGGCAGCAGGGTGGCAGCACCCTGGCGTTCGGGCGCGCGCATCTGGGTATGGAACGACATGAGCGGCATCACCAATGCCGCCGTGGCGTTGCCGCCGAGGAAGCCATGACGCTCGGCGAGCACGACCCGTGCGCCGGCATCTGCCGCACCAATGGCAGCGCCCAACCCCGCTGGTCCGCCGCCGACGACGAGCACGTCGGTATCCGCGGCCACCAACGCCCGGCGCGGTGGAAGCGGGCAGTACTCGTTCGAGTCGGGGCGAGCCAGAACCGGCATGGCGTTGATCCCTCAAGCAGACGCGATCACGACGGACTCTCTTGCCGGCGAGCGGTTCCTCAGCAACTGCATCGCAATACGGTGTGTCTCACGCGCACGCTCCTTCAGGCCCGGCAGTGCCCCGGAAACATGCGCCTGCATCGCGGCCCGTTCGTCCCAGCATTGGTCGAGATACGCGATCAGTCGTCCGGCATTGACGAGCTCGAGTGGCGGTGCCGCCACCTCGATATCCCGCAAGAATCCGGATACCTTGCTTGCATAGGGCAATGCCACGAAGGGGACACTCTGCAAAGCCGCAAAAATCAGAAAGTGCAAACGCATGCCGAGCGCGAAGCTGAAGCGTCCCATCAGCGAGAGAAGCTCTCCCGAGGTGTAGTGACCCTTCAGTACCGTCGCCCGCTGTGCCCGCAGCATCTTGGAGATGACCGCATGGCTGTGCTGCGTGTCGAGCACGGAGCGCTCCATGGGTACGAAGACGATATCGGCGTCGAAGCGATCCACCATGAAATCGGCCGCATTGGCCAGCAGCGCGTGATAAAAGCGCTCGTCCAGATCGGGGGCAGCCACGCCCGGCTCGCGCACCGACATGCCAACGAAGGGCCGTCCACTCAGCAGTCCCTCCTCTTCCAGGGCGCGCTGAGGCACGGGCTCGGGCTCGAGCAGCAAAGCCGGATCAGCGGTTACGACGATATCGCGCTTGATTCCCGTCTCTTCGAGAACGCGTGCCGCATTGCGCTCACGCACCGTTATCACGTCGGTCCGATCGAGGCATTCGCGCACTGCCTGCTGAGCGGATCGCTCGTTCAGCGGACCGGCACCAATGGCGTAGGTCATGGTCGGGACGCCGCTTTCCTGGGCAAGCAGCAGCTCGCGCAGATAGATGCGGATATCGGCATCGTAGAGAATCCCGCCGCCGCCCAGAAGGAATAGATCGAGGCGCTTCACCTCGGCGAGGACTTCATTGCGGGATAGCGTCCGGTGTTCGACGGCATGCGGGACGCCATGGCGGTGCCGCGTGTCGTCCGCGTTGCGCGTGAACACCGTAAGCTCGATGTCTGCCTCGTCCCTCAGCTGGCTGATCATGGCTTGAAGGATGGCCTCGTCGCCGAGGTTCATTCCACCATAGGAGCCGCTGATTCCGATTCGGAATTTTCGGTCCATCGTCTACCCTGCGAGTCGATTGCCGGGCGCTGCCTGCCCATGCTTTGCAGGCGCAATTCGGATGCCTGCCTGGTGGTGACGACCTGCGCTTCTCGTAGACGGGCCTTGCCGATGTTTCCCTGGCGTTGTAAGGGGAGAGGAGCCCGATGAGGCGAGCAGGCTGCCGGCGCCACGTCCTGAATGCTCATGCCCCGGCAGCCCTGTGGGACGTAGATTTGCTAGAGTTTCATACGTGTGCCGCCCTGTCGTAAAAGTGTGCTCGCACGCGAAGATTGAAGGGGAGGCTGACATCATGAAGCGTTCCATTTTCGTCGTGCTCGCAGCAGCGGCCGTGGCTACAGGGGGATGCACGACACCCGCCATGAAGACGGACTCTCTCAATCCCGATCCCGCACACAACGCACGCAATTCGCTCGACTGGGCCGGCACCTATCGCGGCGTGCTGCCCTGCGCCGACTGTGAGGGAATCGACACCGTGGTCACGCTGGCCAACGACGGGACCTACCGCACACAGTCGAAATATCTCGGCAAGGACGACCAGGTGTTCTCGGAAGAGGGAAGCTTCACCTGGAACGAAGCCGGCAATACCGTCACGCTTCCCGGCCGTGAGCCGGCGAAGTATTTCGTGGGTGAGAACCGGCTCACCCGTCTCGCTCTCGACGGTTCCCGCATCAGCGGCAGTCTCGCGGAGCACTATGTCATGACCAAGATTACCGACGGCGTGATCGGAAAATACTGGAAGCTGATCGAGCTGAACGGCCAGCCCGTGCCTGCACTCGAGCGTGAACCTCATTTCATCCTCAAGGTCGAGGAAGGACGCGTGAACGGCTTCGGCGGCTGCAACGGCTTTACCGGCTCGTACACGCTGGACGAGGCCGCTTCCCGCATCAGCTTCAGCCAGATCGCGTCCACCATGATGGCGTGCCCTTCGGGCATGGACGTGGAGACGGCTTTCCACGAGGTGCTGCGCACCGCCCACAACTATTCGCTCGACGGCGATCGCCTCACGCTGAATCGCGCACGCATGGCGCCGCTGGCCCGCTTCGAGGCGGTGTATCTGCGCTGATGGCGACGGGAACGCGATGTTTCCCGTGTCTTCGTTCATAGCAGAGAAGGTTTTGTCGCGATCGGTCCACGCCTGCCAGGTCATGGCACCACCCCTGACGGCCTGATTGCCGCGAATTTCGAGGACTGGCTGGCGGTGACACGCCTGGTTCTCGCGCTGACCGCCTCGTCCGCTACTGCTTGACGAATTTCATCTTCATGCTCTCGCCTTCCGGCGCGCCTTCGAGAACGTTTCCCTTGCGCGTGAGCACCAGGGGCGGGCTGCCGTCCGTGGGACTGATAGTGACCTGGTCGCCGGCCATCTTGTAGGTGGCATCCATCGATTCGCTCTGCGCCTGGGTTCCGGAGAGCGTGATGCGAACCTGGCCGTCCGTTTTGAAATCGAGGGCGATGGACGCTGCCGCGTTGCCGGCCTGATAGCGGCCGGAGAGGCCTGCCTCCTTCCCGGTGCCGGCCGGTGCCGTGCCCTTCGCCGTCTTGTCGGCCCCCTTGCTGGCAACACCGTCCTTGCAGTACGTGCCGATGAAACCACCCCCCACCACGCAGCCCTGCGCGTCGATGGTGAACACATTGGTTTCGTTGCCGATGGTGATCAGCACCTCTTTGCCTTCCAGCTCGAAGGTGCCGACCTTGGTCATGTCCATGAAGGTCACGCGCACTTGACCTCCTGGTCTGAAGCTCAGCTTTTCGAAGAAGCTGTCTTCCATTCCCAGGTAGTCGCCTTCCAGCTTGGCGCTCCATGCGGCACTCGACATGGCGAGAGTCGGGACAAGGAAGAGGAGGGTGATCACGCGCTTGCTTGTTGTTGACATCGAGCGACTCCTTTTCATTTTGCACCGCGCATGCAGTGCCATTTCGCTTTCGCCCGGTTCGCCTGCATACGGGCACCCCAGATCGCAGCTTCTCACAACTTGCATTGCGCTGCGTGGAGGTGCAGAGATCGCCTGCGACTACGCATTTGTGCAATGGAACGGCAACACGACTTCGCTATGGTTGCGGCCGTACGCAGCGGGTCTCTGTGCCTGCCGCGGCGTTCCTGACAACCGTCCGTATCGAGGCGCCCATGCATAGCGAAGAACCGGTCCGCAAGCGAATCACCCCTCCATCGTTCTCCGACATCGTCGAACAGATCAACCTCGAGCGGCGCGGTGTGCTGAAAGCCGGCATGGGTGCGGCCGCGCTGGCATTCTTCGGCGCGCCGTTCGCGCTCAAGCCGACCGCGGCAGTCGCAGCGGTCCCGGTGATGCTGGGCTTCAACTCACTGCCCTTTCCACCGTTCCCGGCGGACCCGGCCCTGCGTCCGGGCAGCATCGGTGACACGGTGCGCGTACCCGAGGGCTATTCGGTCCAGGTGCTGATCGCACACGGCGATCCGATCAAGCCGGGCACCCCGGCATGGTCCGGTGCAGCCACCGAAACCGCCGCCGACCAGGCCAGGCAGTACGGTGCACATTCGGACGGTATGCACTTCTTTCCCTTTCCCCAACGCGGCGCTGCCGGTGGTTTGTCGAGCACGCGCGGCATCCTGTGCAACAACAACGAGTACGTGGATCAGGGCATCCTGTTCCCGGACGGCCTGGCGACATGGACTGCGGCGAAGGTCAAGAAATCGCTCGCCGCGCATGGCGTGTCGATCGTCGAGGTGAGCAAGGGTGCGGACGGCAAGTGGGCGCCCATCGTTGCCTCACCCTACAACCGCCGCATCACCGGCGAGACGCCCTGTACCATCAGTGGCCCGGCTGCCGGCCATGCGCTGATGAAGACGCCGTCCGATCCAGCCGGCACGAGCGTGCTGGGCACCCTGAACAACTGTGCCAACGGCTATACGCCCTGGGGCACTTATCTCACCTGTGAGGAGAACTTCAACGGCTACTTCGGCAGTGCTTCGCCGTTCACGCCGAATGAGCTGGAAAGCGCAGTCGATCTGAGTGCCGCCAGCGGTTATCGATGGTACGAGCACGAGCCACGCTTCGATCTCAACGCAA